>NZ_QSTQ01000001.1:794-158547 GCF_003438275.1 Collinsella sp. OM07-12 | reverse complement strand
CATTTCAAAACTATGCCGGATTACGGGGCTGGACCCGGGCCGGCCGTCCATGCCCTGCATTTCACGGAATGCGCAAGTCGTCTACCTGCGGTTTTGATTTTACCGATTACGGCATGCTCGGGGGTTCCCGGCCCGGCCCCGTAAACCGGCATGGTTTTGAGGTCGCCGGGTGGGCGGGGGCGCGGTCGGCCCCGGTAATGGGCCTGGCGCCGGCAAGACGGGCGTTGGGCGGATGGCGGCACGCGCCGCGACTGAGAAATTTTCCAAAATTGTCCTTGCATCGGCGGGGGAGTTCCCGTATAGTACTTCTTCGCACGGGGGCGTAGCTCAGCTGGGAGAGCGCTTGACTGGCAGTCAAGAGGTCAGGGGTTCGATCCCCCTCGTCTCCACCCGAGCATTGAATGAGGCTCCAACGCAAGTTGGGGCCTTTTTTCATATAGACACACAAGGTCAAAGGCGGCACCATGATCCTCCTGGTAGACAAGATCGAAAAAAGCTTCGGCGCGCGCGTCCTCTTTAGCGGCGCGTCCTTCCAGATCAACCCCGGCGAGCGCTTTGCGCTCGTGGGCCCCAACGGCGCCGGTAAAACCACCATGCTCAAAATCATCATGGGAATCGACAGCCCCGACGCCGGCCAGGTCCAGTACGCCAAGGACTGCCAGGTGGGCTACCTAGAGCAGGAAACCAACCTGGAGCACAAGGACACCACCATCCTCGCCGAGGTCATGGCAGCCGCTAAAGAAATCCGCCGCATGGGCGAGCGCGCCAACGAGCTGCAGGCCCAGATCACCGAGCTCTCCGAGCAAGGCAAGGACGTCGACGCACTCCTTAATGAGTACGGCCAGGTCCAGGACCGCTTTGAGCACCTGGGCGGCTACGAGCTCGAAAGCAACGCCCGCAAGATCCTGTCCGGCCTGGGCTTTAAGGTCACCGACTTTGAGCGCCCGTGCTCCGAGTTCTCGGGCGGCTGGCAGATGCGTATCGCGCTTGCCAAGCTCTTCCTGCGCCACCCAGACCTGCTGCTTCTGGACGAGCCCACCAACCACCTGGACCTCGAAAGCGTTCAGTGGCTGCGCGGCTTTATCGCCAACTACGACGGCGCCGTCCTAATTGTCAGCCACGACCGCGCCTTCATGGACGCCTGCGTCGACCACGTCGCCGCACTCGAAAACCGTCGCGTAACCACCTACACCGGCAACTACAGCAGCTACCTCAAGCAGCGCGAGGACAACCTGGAGCAGATGCGTGCCAAGCGCGCCGCCCAAGAGCGAGACATCGCCCACATGCAGGTCTTCGTTGACAAGTTCCGCTACAAGCCCACCAAGGCCGCCCAAGCTCAGGAGCGCATCCGCAAGATTGAGCAGATCAAAAAGGAGCTCGTCATCCTGCCCGAGGGCCACAAGCACATCGACTTTAAATTCCCCGACCCGCCGCGCTCGGGCGACATGGTCGTGGGCCTCGAGGGTGTGTCCAAGTCCTACGGCGACAAGCACATCTACAGCGATATCAACCTCAAGCTCTACCGCGGCGAGCACGTGGCGCTCGTCGGCCCCAACGGCGCCGGCAAGTCCACGCTCATGAAGATCCTCGCCGGCCTGGAGCCGCCCACCACCGGCACCCGCGACCTAGGCACCAACGTGGGCGTCGCCTATTACGCCCAGCACGCGCTCGAGGGCATGACCGAGTCCAATACCGTCCTGCAAGAGATCGACACCGTCACGCCCAAGTGGACCGTGCCGCAGCAGCGCAGCCTGCTGGGTGCCTTCCTGTTTAGCGACAACGATTCCATCGAGAAGCAGGTCCGCGTCCTCTCCGGAGGTGAAAAGGCGCGTCTGGCCCTGGCAAAGATGCTTGTGGCCCCCGAGGCGCTCCTGTGCCTGGACGAGCCCACCAACCACCTGGACATCGACTCGGTGGACATGCTCGAGAACGCCCTGCAAAACTTCCCCGGCACCATCGTGCTGATCAGCCACGACGAGCACCTGGTACGCGCCGTGGCCAACCGCGTCATCGACATCCGCGATGGCAAGGTCACGGTCTACGACGGCAACTACGACTACTACCTCTACAAGCGCGAGGACCTCGCGGCCCGCGCCGCCGAGGCGGCAGGGGGGAGCGCACCGGGCGCGATCAAGTCCGCTAAGGTCACCGCGGCCCAGCCCGATGCGCCCGCCGCCGCCCCCAAGCCGGCCGAGGGCAAAAAGACCAAGGAGCAAAAGCGCGCCGAGGCCCAGGCCCGCGCCGCGCTCAACAAAAAGCTCAAGGGCGTGCGCAACCAGCTCAAGAAGATCGAGACGGAGCTCGACAAAAAGCGCGCCCGCTATGACGAGCTTATGGAATTGATGGCCAGCGAAGAGCTTTATGCCGATCAGGACAAGTTCAACGCTGCGCTGGGGGAATATAACGGCCTTAAGCAAGAGTTACCCAAGCTCGAGGACGAATGGCTGGAGCTTTCCACCCAGATCGAAGAGGAGACCGCGCGTGAACTCTCGTAAGGCCGCTGCCGTGGCGATGAGCATCATCGCCATCGCCTGTCGCATCTGCGGCATCTTTATGAGCGCGATGACCGTGCTGCTGTGCTTTAGCGGCCTGACCGCCAAGCTGCAGATCGTAGGCTTTGTCGTTGAGCTTTCACGCGCGCTGCCGAGCGCCATCGCCGGCTACGGTGTCATCACGTCGCCCTTTGGCGGCGTCTTCCGCCTGGATTACGCCATCGTCGCTGTCATCCTGTTTGTGGCCGACTACCTGCTCACGCGCGCCTCGCGCCGCGTCCGCTAGGGGAGCGATATGTCCAGCAGCTACCTCATGAACCTGCTTGCCAGCGCCGTCGCCGTCATCGTCGGCATCGTGATCCACGAGAGCGCGCACGCCGCCGCGGCCTGGGCACTCGGCGACAAGACGGCGCGTTCGCGCGGTCGCGTGTCGCTCAACCCGCTCAACCATATCGACCCGTTTGGCACCATCATCTTGCCGCTGCTCATGCTTGCCGCCGGCGGCCCGGTGTTCGCCTTCGCCAAGCCCGTGCCCGTCTATCTCAACAACCTCAAGCACCCCAAGCGCGACGAGGTCCTGGTGAGCGTGGCCGGCCCTGCGTCGAACATCGCCCTCGCGTGCCTCGCGGCCGCCCTCATGCACGCAACGTACGGCAACCTCTACACCAGCATGTCCTTTGCCGTGGCATCACAGATCATGAACTTCGGCGCCACGTTTATCGTGGTCAACCTGTCACTCGCGTTTTTTAACCTCATCCCGATCCCGCCGCTCGACGGCTCGTCGATCATCGTGCCGTTCCTCAAAGGCAAGGCGCTCGCCAACTACTACCGCCTGCAGCAATACGCCATGCCGATCCTTATCATCGTGCTGTACCTGCTGCCCATGTGGACAGGACTCGACGTGATTGGCCGCTATTTCGACGTTACCGTGTATCCGCTTGCTGAGCAGCTGCTCAACTTCGCAATCGCCGGCATCTAAGGTAAACTTACAGGTCGACCGTGCAAAACGGTCGTAACATGCACCCAAACCGCGCCGCGAAGGCGCCGTCAAAGGAGGTCGAAGATGTCGTATCGCGTGTCGACGCAGGTCTACAGCGGACCTTTCGACCTGCTGCTGCAGCTGGTAACCCGACAAAAAGTAGATATCGGCGCCATCTCCATCAGCGAGGTGGCCGAGCAGTACCTTGCCGAGGTGGAGCGCATCGAGGCGCTGGACCTGGACGTGGCGAGCGACTTTCTGCTGGTCGCGGCAACTCTTTTGGACATCAAGGCCGCCTCGCTGGTGCCCCAGGAAGCCCCGCGCAAGACAGACGACGATGACGAGGACGACGAGGACCTGGAGGAACTCAGCGCGCTCGACGGCGACGCCTTGCGCGAGGTCCTGATCCAGCGCCTGATTGCCTACAAGCAGTTTAAAGGCGCGGCTGCGGCCCTCGGTGCCCGCATGCAAGCCGAAAGCCGTATGCATCCGCGTGTGGCCGGCCCCGACCCCGAGTTCCTAGGGCTCATGCCCGACTACCTGGCTGGCATCACCCTGCGCGGCCTGGCCGTCATCTGTGCCGACCTGGACGGCAAGCGCCAGACCTTCCTGCTGGAGGCCGAGCATGTGGCGCCGCATCGCGTGCCGCTCGACCTGACCGTGGCCTCTGTCGACCGCTTTACCATGGCGCACCAAACCTGCACCTTCCGCGAGCTGTTGGACGGCGACGCCACCACCGAGCAGCTCGTTGTCACCTTCCTGGCCATGCTCGAGCTCGCCAAGCGCGGCTCGCTTACGCTGAGTCAGGATGAAATCTTTGGAACCATTCAAATCAACCGAGTCGAGGGAGCCGAGGCATACGTGCCCGGCGAGGGCCCCGAGCTCACCGAATAGGAGCGGCAACCATGTCAACCCTTTCCACGCTAGAGGCAAACAGCCTCAAAGGCGCTCTCGAGGCGCTGCTGCTGGTGTCGAGCGACCCGGTGAGTGCGCCCGCGCTGGCCGGCGCACTGGATATCGCCCCCGGCGAGTGCGCGTCGCTGCTCGCCGAGCTCAAGGTTGAGTACGAGGAGGCCAACCGCGGCTTTCAGCTGCGCGAGGTCGCCGGCGGCTGGCGCCTGTTTACGCACCCCGCCTACCACGACGTGGTCGAGGCCTATGTGTTGAGCTGGGACACGCAAAAGCTGTCGCAGGCGGCACTCGAGACCCTGGCCGTGATTGCATACCACCAGCCCGTGACGCGCGAGGTGGTCAAGGGCATCCGCGGCGTCAATTCCGACGGTGTCATCGCGTCGCTCGTGGACAAGGGTCTGGTGCGTGAGCTCGGCCGCGACCCCCAGCGCGGTCAGGCCATCATTTACGGCACGACCAACGCCTTCTTGGAAAAGTTCGGTCTGCGCTCCACCCGCGACCTGCCCGACCTGGAGCAGTTTGCCCCCGACGAGCAGTCGCGCCAGTTTATCCGCGAGCGCCTGAGCGGCCGCAGTATTCAGTCCACGCTCGAGGAGCAGGCCGAGGACCTAGACGAAGAGCGCGAACTGCTCGATACCGATGTTGAGGACACCGATGTCGAGGAGCTTCTGGCAGCCGGTGATACCTCGGAGGATATGCATGACGAGGACTAACGAAATAGGGGAGACGCGCGCCATGGGCAACGCAGTACCCACAACCGACGCCCAGCCCGTCTATCCGCACACCATGCGCCTGCAGCGCTTTTTGGCGCGTGCGGGCGTGGCGAGCCGCCGTGGCTCGGAGGACCTGATGACCGCCGGCCGCGTGACCGTCAACGGCCAGGTCGCGACCGAACTAGGTACCAAGGTCGATGTCGACCGCGATCACATCGAGGTCGACGGCATGCCCGTCAAACTCAACCAGGGCGCCGTGTACCTGATGCTCTACAAGCCGACCGGCTACCTCACCACCATGAGCGACCCGCAGGAGCGTCCCTGTGTGGCGGACCTGGTCCCCCGCGACCGCTTTCCGGGACTTTTCCCGGTGGGCCGCCTGGACCGCGACACCACGGGCCTTTTGCTCTTTACCACCGACGGCGACCTGTCGCAGGATCTGCTGCACCCCAGCAAGCACGTCTACAAGACCTACCAGGCACTCGTGGACGGGCAGCTGATCGACCGCGATCTCACGCCGCTGCGTCGCGGCATAGAGCTCGACGACGGCCTGTGCCAGCCGGCAATCTGCCGCATCATCAACGCGCGCGAGGCCGAGGCCGTGGCTCCGCAAGGCATCAAGCCCGGCACCACCGCCGTGGAGGTCATCATCCGCGAGGGCCGCAAGAATCAAGTTAAGCGTATGTTGAGCAAGATTCACCATCCGGTAATCCGTCTGCATCGCTGCAACTTTGCCGGCCTTGAGCTCGAGGGTGTGGCCAAGGGCTCGTGGCGCGAGCTCACCGACTGCGAGGTGCAGATCCTCAAAGGCGGCGGCATCCCGCCTAAGCAGGCCGTCGGCAAGCGCGGTGCCGCGCCGGCGACCAACACCGCCAGCCGCACGCGTCACCACGGCAGCCACGGCTCCGCACCCAAGCGCAACACCTACCGCGAGCGCTATACGGGCTAGGCAACCCGCCGTGCCCCAACGCCCGCGAACCATACCAGCACATCAACCACCGAAAGGAAGCATTGCATGATCGTCGCCATCGACGGCCCCGCCGGTTCCGGCAAGTCCACCATCGCCAAGGAGATCGCCCGCCAGCTGGGCTTTAACAAGCTCGACACGGGCGCCATGTATCGCGCCGTCACCTTCGCCGCGCTCGACCGCGGCGTCGATCTGGACGACGAGGCGGCCATCGACGCCCTCGCCGAGCAGATCGAGATTCGCTTTACCAACGGCACCGGCGAGGACACGCGCCTGACCATTGACGGCCAGGACGCTTCGGCCGCCATTCGTACCCCGCAGGTAGACGCCAACGTGTCCAAGGTCTCGGCCTACCCAGGCGTACGCGCTGCCATGCTCATCCACCAGCGCCGCGCCGCCGAGGACCGCGACATCGTTGCCGAGGGTCGCGACATCGGCACCGTCGTGTTCCCCAACGCTCAGATGAAGGTCTTTCTGACCGCCGACCCGCGCGAGCGCGCCCGCCGCCGCGTGCTGCAGCGCCACCAAAACGACGCCCAGCCGCTCACGCCCGCGCAACTCGAGGCCGAGGTCGACGAGACCCTCGACGCCCTTAAACAGCGCGACAAGCTCGACAGCAGCCGCGAGGTCGCCCCGCTCGTGCCCGCCGAGGACGCCGTGCACGTCGACTCCACCGCCCACACCATCGACGAGGTCGTCTCGATAATCGAGGACCTTATCAACCAAAGGAGGTAGCCCATGCGCCTGTTTAAGCAGACGCCCGAGGATTACTACAACGCCCCTTATGCCGAGTTCCCCGCGCTCATCCGCGGCACCGTCTTCGTGGTCATGGCCATCCTTTGGGCTTTCTCCAAGCTCATGTGGCGTTGGAAGGTCGAGGATGCCGACCTGCTGTTTGAGCGCCAGGACGACCGCGGCAGCGTGGTCATCTGCAACCACACCTCGATGGCCGAGCTCTTGGCCGTGGAGACGGCGCTGTTCTTTGGGGGCCGCCGCATTCGTCCCATCTTTAAATCCGAGTTCGCCAAGAGCAAGATTGTGCGCTGGGCCTTTAGCCGCGTGGGCGGCATTCCCGTGGAGCGCGGCACGGCCGACATGAAGTGCCTGCGTGCCGCCCAGCATGCCCTGCAGCGCGGCGAGGACGTCCTGATCTTCCCCGAGGGCACGCGCATCCGCTCGCGCGAGATCAAGCCCGAGGTCCACGGCGGTTTTGCGCTCATCGCTCAGATGGGCAAGGCGCCCGTCAACCCGCTCGCCATCTGTGGCTGGTCCGACATCACGCCTGCGGGCAAAATGCTCATGCGTCCCAAGAAGTGCTGGATCCGCGCCGGCAAGGCCGTCTCGCTTTCCGACGCGCCCGCCGGGCTTAAACGCACGGAGCGCTTGGCCTGGTTTGAATCCGAAGCCATGAACCGTGTCTATAAGATGCGCGACGAGCTGTGCGCTGAGCATCCGGGCAGGTTCTAGCCATGAGCGACAACGTGACAAACACTGCCGCGACTACGTCCGACCAGGACAACGCGCCCACTATCGAGATCGCAGCCCACGCCGGCACTTGCTATGGCGTACAGCGTGCGCTCGATATGGCGCTAGCCGCCGCGCCGCAGGCAGGGGAGAGCGTTCAGGTCCACACGCTGGGACCGCTCATCCATAACCCGATCGTGGTGCGCGAGCTCGCCGAGGCAGGCGTCGGTCTGGCCGACACCTTGGACGACGCCACATCGGGCACCGTGATCATCCGCGCCCACGGCGTGGTGCCGCAGGTCATCGATGCCGCTCGCGAGCGTGGCCTTAACGTCGTCGACGCCACCTGCCCCTACGTGAAGAAGGTCCATGTGGCAGCCGAGCGCCTGGTACGCGAGGGCTACCGCGTGGTAGTCGTGGGCGAGCCGGGCCACCCCGAAGTCGAGGGCATCCTGGGCCACGCCGGCAATGATGCGCAGGTCGTGAGCTGTGCCGCCGACGCCGAGGCCCTGCCGCTCAAGGGCAAGGTAGGCCTCGTCGTACAGACCACCCAGACCGCGCAGAACCTCGCCGAGGTCGTGGCCGCTATCACGCCGCGCGTGCAGGAACTGCGTGTGATCAACACCATCTGCGCCGCCACGAGTGAGCGTCAACAGGCAGCGGCCACACTTGCCAACCGCTGCGACTGCATGGTCGTGGTGGGCGGCAAGAACTCGGGCAACACCCGCCGCCTGGCGCAGATTTGCGCAGACGCCTGCAAGCGCACGTATCACATCGAGGAAGCTTCCGAGCTCCAGGCCGCGTGGTTTACCGACGCTCGCCACATCGGCATCACCGCCGGAGCCTCCACCCCGCAAGAACACATCGAACGCGCCGTCACGCGCATCAAGGAGCTTTGCCGCTAACCATGGACCAGACCGTACCCGCATACGCCGCCGAGGTGGCTGATTACGGGCGCAGCCGCGACCCCGAGCCGGGTGAGGGCGCGCTCGTAAAGAACGTACGTCCCGAATCGCCCGCGTGGGATGTGGGTATCGAGCCGGGCATGCGCGTGCTCACGGTCAACGGCGAGCAGCTCACCGACATGATCGTGTGGCTCTGGGAGGCCGACGACGACACCGTCGAGCTGGAGGTATTCGATCCACGCGACGGCACCGTCACCCCCGTCGAGCTCGACCGCTTTCCCGGCGAGGACTGGGGCCTGGAGTTCGATGGCCCCATCTTTGATGGCATGCGTACCTGCGTCAACGCCTGCGTGTTTTGCTTTATGACCATGCTGCCCAAGGGCGGTCGCTCCACGCTTTATATTCGCGATGACGACTATCGTCTGAGCTTTTTGCAGGGCAACTTTGTCACGCTCACGAACCTCTCCGACGAGGACGTGCAAAACGTCATCGAGCGCAACATGAGCCCCATGAACGTGTCGGTCCATGCCGTGAGCCCAGATATCCGCCGCCGCATGATGGGCCGAAACGCCCAACGTGGCATGGACGTGCTCGAGGCCATCATGGCCGCCGGCATCGAAATCCACGCGCAGATCGTGCTGTGCCCCGGCATGAACGACGGCGAGGAGCTGCAGAAGACCCTGCGCTTTTGCGAGGAGCACGAGCAAATCACCAGCCTGGGCATTGTGCCCCTTGGATTTACCAAACACCAGAATCGCTTTAGCTGGTCCTACAGCGACAAGCCCGAGCTGGCGCGCGAGACCATCGACATGATCCGGCCCTTCCAGGACCGTGCCTTCGAGCGCTTTGGCCGCCACACCTTCCAGATGAGCGACGAGTTCTATCTGGACGCCGGCATCGAGCCGCCCGAGGCCGATTTCTACGACGGCTACCCGCAGTACTACGACGGCATCGGCATGATCCGCTCCTATCTGGACGAGACGGACGACGTGCTCGTCGCCGATGCCGGGCGGCTCGCCCGTGTTCGCGAGGCTCTCGCAGCCCGGAGCCAGCGTCTCCTGTGCCTCTCGGGCGCCAGCGCGCGCGATACGGTGGCGCGTTTTGTGGAGTCACCGCAGGGCCTTGCGGGCTCCGTCACGGCCATCAAAAACCGCTACTTTGGCGGTAACGTGGACGTGACCGGGCTTATTGTCGCCTGCGACATCTTGGAGCAGCTGCCACAGGACATCTCGGGGGTTATGCTCTTTGTGCCTAAGCTCATGTTCAACGCTGACGGCATGACGCTTGACGAGTATCATCGTGACGATTTACTCGCAAGCCTTACCAGTCGCGGCGCCGAGGTTCATGTGGTATCGACCATGCCGCATGAGTTGCTCGATACCCTGGAGCATATCCTTGGCATTGTGCCTGCCGACTCTACTAATTCCGCTGACCCTACCCATTAAAGGAGAGCAGATGAAACCTATCGTCGCCGTCGTCGGACGCCCCAACGTGGGCAAGTCCACGCTCGTTAACCGCCTGGCGCAGACCTCGGACGCCATCGTCCACGAGTCCCGCGGCGTCACGCGCGACCGCTCGTATCACACGGCCGATTGGAACGGCCGCGAGTTCACTATCGTCGACACGGGCGGTATCGAGCCGCTCAAGAGCGACGATGTCTTTGCAACGTCCATTCGCGACCAGGCGCTCGCCGCCGCCGAGGAAGCCGCCGTCATCCTGTTTGTGGTCGACGGTCGCACCGGTGTCACCGAGGAGGACGAGTCGGTCGCCCGCATGCTCAAGCGCTGCGACAAGCCGGTCTTTCTGCTGGTGAACAAGCTCGACAATCCCGATCGCGAGAACGACAGCATCTGGGAGTTCTATTCGCTCGGCATCGGTGAGCCCACGCCGCTTTCGGCCCTGCATGGCCACGGCACGGGCGACCTGCTCGACGATATCGTGGCCTTGCTTCCGGAAGAAGAGGACGAGGTCGCCGACGAGTTCCCCGATGCGCTGAACGTGGCCATCATCGGCCGCCCCAACGCCGGTAAGTCCTCGCTGTTCAACCGCATTCTGGGCGCCGACCGCTCCATCGTCTCGAACATCGCCGGCACCACGCGCGACGCCATCGACACGGTCGTCGAGCGCAACGGCAAGCACTACCGCATGGTCGACACTGCGGGCATCCGCAAAAAGAGCACCGTCTACGAGAACATCGAGTACTACTCCATGGTTCGCGGCCTACGCGCCATCGACCGCGCCGACGTGGCGCTGCTCGTCGTCGACGCCTCCGTGGGCGTCACCGAGCAGGACCAGAAGGTCATGGGCTTGGCCATCGAGCGCGGTTGCGCCATCGTGGTGCTGCTCAACAAGTGGGACCTACTCGACGACGACCGCAAGCGCGAGGCCTGCATGGAGACCGTCGACCGCCGTCTGGGCGTCATGGCTCCCTGGGCCCAGTACCTGCGCATCTCTGCCCTGACCGGCCGCAGCGTGGAGAAGATCTGGGCAATGGTCGACGCAGCCGAAAAGACGCGCTCGCAGAAGATCAGCACCTCGCGCCTCAACACGTTCCTCACCGACCTGCGCGAGTTCGGCCATACCGTGGTGGACGGCAAGCGCCGCCTGCGCATGCACTACGTGACCCAGACGGGCGTCAACCCGCCGACGTTCACGTTTTTCGTTAACCACAGCGACCTGGTCAACGACACCTACCAGCGCTACGTGGAGAACCGCATGCGCTCGACCTTCGACTTTGCCGGCACGCCCATTCGACTCTTCTTTAGGAAGAAGGAGCAAAAGGATGCTTAATCCGATTCTGCTGACCGCCATCTGCGCCGTGGTCTCGTTCTTTATCGGAGCGATTCCGTTTGGCCTGATCCTGGGCCGCGTGTTCAACCACACGGACATCCGTAAGGCGGGCTCCGGCAACATCGGCACCACCAACGCCCTGCGCGTGGCCGGTCCCAAGGTGGCCACGCTCACCCTGCTGCTCGACTGCCTTAAGGGCGCCATCTGCGTCCTTATCGCGCGTCCGCTCATCGCGAGCGTGGGCTATGGCTTTCCGCCGAACATTATGGCGCCCGGTGCCCCTGGCGACTGGATGCTCGGCGTCATTTGCCTGGCAGCCGTGTGGGGCCATATCTTCTCGCCCTACCTCAACTTCCATGGCGGCAAGGGTATCGCAGTTGGTCTGGGCGTCATCCTCGCCTGGTACTGGCCTATTGGCCTGTCGCTGCTAGGCATGTTTATCGTGGCCGTCGCCATCACCAAGTATGTGTCGGTGGGCTCGCTCGCCGCTGCCATCGGACTTCCCATCGCTGCCTGCGCGGTCTTTCCGTACAGCAGCCTGGGCCTCAAGTTTTGCATGGCGATGATCGGCATCACCGTGGTGTGGGCCCATCGCTCGAATATCCAAAAGCTCATGGCCGGTAAGGAGTCCAAGCTCTCGTTTACCAAGCGCGTCACCGAGCCCGACGATAAGTAGGAGAGAGTCATGAATGTTGCGCTGATTGGCTCCGGCTCCTGGGGAACCGCCGTCGCCGGCCTTGTCGCCGCGCGAGCCGAGCGCGTGACCATGTGGGCACACAGCGAGCAGACGGCCGCCGGCATCAATGGAGAGCACCGCAATCCCCGGTATCTGGTGGGCTACGAGCTGCCCAAAAACGTTGTCGCCACGACGGAGCTGGCGCAGGCGCTCGACGGCGCCGAGGCCATCATCTTTGCCGTCCCTTCGACGCACCTTCGCAGCGTGTGCCACCAGGCCGCGCCCTTTATCGCCGCCGATACCCCGGTGCTCTGCCTCACCAAGGGCATTGAGCCCGAGTCCGGCCTGCTCATGAGCGAGGTCATCGCCAGCGAGATCGGCAACGAGGCGCGTGTCGCGGCGCTTTCGGGCCCCAACCATGCTGAGGAAATCTGCCGCGGCGGGCTTTCGGCCGCCGTCATCGCCAGCGAGGACCAGCAGGTGGGGGAGACCTTTAAGAACCTGCTCCTGTCCACTGCCTTCCGTATCTATCTGTCGCAAGACATGACCGGTGTCGAGGTCTGCGGCGCTATGAAAAACGTCATCGCCATCGTGTGCGGCATCTCCGCCGGCACCGGTGCAGGCGACAACACGCTCGCCCTTATCATGACGCGCGGCCTGGCCGAGATCAGCCGTCTAGTGCACGCCCGCGGCGGTCAAGCTATGACCTGCATGGGACTCGCTGGAATGGGTGACCTCATTGCCACCTGCACCTCAGAGCATTCGCGCAACCGCACCTTTGGCTACGAGTTTGCCCACGGCGTGTCACTCGACGAGTATCAGGAGCGCACGCATATGGTGGTTGAGGGCGCCGTCGCGGCCCGCAGCGTCAGCGAACTTGCCCGTTCACTGGGCGTAGACATTCCGCTTACCTTTGCCGTGGAGCAAACGCTCTACAACGGTGTTACCTTGGATAGGGCGCTCGAAATTCTTACCGATCGCGTCCCCTCTCAAGAGTTCTACGGACTCACCGACTAGCGCAGAAAGGCTTCTACCATGGGTTCCATCAAAATCGCTCCATCCGTCCTCTCGGCCGACATGGCCAACCTGAAGGGCGAGCTCGACAAGATCGCCGGTGCCGACTACGTGCACTTTGACGTTATGGACGGTCACTTTACCGGCAACCTCACCTTTGGCGTTGACATCCTCAAAGCTGTCAAGCGTTCTACCAACGTGCCGGTCGATGCGCACCTCATGGTGTCGAACCCCGACGAGACGGTCGATTGGTACGCCGACGCCGGTGCCGACATGATCACCGTGCACTACGAGGCCTCCACGCACCTGCACCGCACGCTCACGCACCTGCAGCAGCGCGGCGTTAAAGCCGGCGTGGTGCTCAACCCCGCCACGCCCATCTGCGTACTCGAGAGCATCATCGACGTCGTCGACATGGTGCTGCTCATGAGCGTGAACCCCGGCTTTGGCGGCCAGAGCTTTATTCCCGGTACCATTGCCAAACTGCACGAGCTCAAGGCCATGTGCGAGCGTCACGGCGTTTCGCCCCTCATCGAGGTCGACGGCGGCATCTCTTCCAAGAACATCGCCGATGTCGTCAATGCCGGCGCCAACGTGCTCGTGGCCGGTTCTGCCGTATTTAAGTCCGAAGATCCCGCTGCCGAGGTTGCGCTGCTGCAGAAGCTGGGCAACGAGGCCGCACAGGAGGCATAATCCCTTATGACCGCAGGTCAAAACCGCATACCCGTGAATCTTGACTATGCCGCCTCGACGCCCATGCGCGCCGAGGCGCTCCTTGCGCAGCGCGAGTACGACGACAGCGAGCTTGCCGGCGTCAACCCCAACTCGCTGCATTCGCTTGGGCGCAAGGCCGCTGCGCGCCTAGAAGTGGCACGTCGCGAGATTGCCCGCAGCTTTGGCGCGCGCGTCCGCCCGTCCGAGATCATTTTGACCAACGGCGGCACCGAGGCAAACCAGCTGGCGCTCCTCGGACTTGCCGAGGGCGCTCGTCAGCGCGATCGCAAGCGCGACCGTGTCATCGTTTCGGCCATCGAGCACGATTCGATTCTGGACAACCTGCCGTTGCTGCGCGCCGCCGGCTTTTTCGTCGACCTGGTGCAGCCCTGCCGTGCGGGCTACATTGAGCCCGCCGCGCTTGTCGAACTGCTAGGCGACGACGTGGCGCTCGTGAGCGTTATGGTCGCCAACAACGAAACCGGCGTGGTGCAGCCCATCCGCGAGCTTGCCGCCGCCGCACATGCTGCCGGCGCCTTGTTTCATACCGATGCCATCCAGGGCTACTTACATATTCCGCTCGATGTCACCGAGCTGGGAGTTGACGCTATGACCGTTGCAGCGCACAAGATTGGCGGCCCCGTGGCATCCGGCGCGCTCTACCTTAAGAGCCGCACGCCGCTGCGCCCGCGCATCTTTGGCGGCGGACAGGAGGCCGGTCGTCGTGCCGGCACGCAGGACCTGCGCACGCAGCTGGCTTTTGCCGCTGCCGCTTCCGCGCTGTTGCCGAATGTTGCCCAGGAGCGCACAACGCTGCAGGCCTTATCCGATAAGCTCTACGCCACGCTTACGACCCATCCTCGCATTCACGCCACGATGGGCGACTACGCGCATGCCGATCGTCTGCCCGGCATGGTATCGATCTACGTCGACGGCATGGACTCAGAGGAACTCATCGTCAAGCTCGATGCCGCCGGCTTTGAGGTTTCGGCCGGATCGGCTTGTTCGAGCGGCAGCATGGACCCGAGCCACGTGCTCAGCGCCATGGGCATTGGTCGCGAGCAGGCGCTGGGCGCACTGCGCATCTCCTTCGATGACCGCATGAACCCGGCTGACCTGGACGACTTTGCCCAAGCGCTGCTGTCGATTGTGGGTGCCGCATGATCGTCGCCGACCTTGAGCGCGCTCTGCTGACGCGCTATCCCAAGACGGACGCCGAGGGCTGGGATCATGTAGGGCTCTCCGTGGGCGACCCTGCCGCCGAGATTACCGGCGTGGCCTGCGCGCTCGATGCGACCGAAGCTAATGTTCGCCGCGCACAAGATGCCGGTGCCAACGTGCTGCTGACGCATCATCCTATCTACATCAAGGCGCCTGAGGCGTTTTGTCCGTCGGATTCCGCACGCCCCCAGTGCAGCGCGGCGCTCTATGAGGCGGCCTGTTGCGGCGTGAGCATCATATCGCTCCACACCAACCTGGACCGCTCGCACGAAGCACGCGTCTGCCTAAGTACGCTGTTGGACGCCGCGCCCGCAAGCTCGCTGGAGCACGTGGACGACCCCGAAGCGACTGGCCTGGGCGCGCTTGCAACGCTCAACGACCCCTGCAGCCTGCGCGACCTTGTCACTCGCGCCGCCACGGTGTTTGGCAGCGACCCACGCGTGTGGGGCGAGGCCGATAGCCCGTGCCGAACCGTCGCCATTTTGGGCGGCTCCCTGGGCGATTTTGGTGAGCTTGCCATCGCCGCAGGCGCAGATGTTATTGTGACCGGAGAGGCCGGCTACCACGTGGCGCAAGACCTTGCCTTGCGCGGGCTGCCGGTGATCTTGCTCGGCCACGACCGCTCTGAGGAGCCGTTCGTTGATATATTGATGAACTCTGCAGTTGACGCCGGGGTCGACCCCCGTCATGCGATTAAAATACTGAACCCTTGCCAATGGTGGACTGTGACAAAAGGAGAGAACTTATGAGCGCCGGCGCTACGCTACTCAAGCTGCAACAGATCGATTTGGAGCTCGCCCGCAACAAGAGCGAACTTTCCAATATGCCGGAGCTCAAGGAGCTCGCTTCCAAGCGCAAGACCTATGTGAAGCTCAAGGCCGAGATGACCAAGCTCTACGCCCAGCGCAAAGACCTGGACATTGAGATCGACGACCTCAACACCACCGAGATTCAGACCAACAACGCCATCGAGGCCGCCAAGAAGCGTCACGTCGACGGCTCCGACTACCGCGAGGTTCAGGACCTGGAGAATGAGCTCGCCACCCTGGCCAAGCGTCTGGACAAGATCGAGCACACCCGCAAGGACGTCGTTGTCGCCCATAAGGAGGCGCTCGACCGCGAGGTCCGCGCGCAGGCGATCATCGCCAAGTTCGAGGAGGGCGTGAAGGCCGATACCAAGGCCGCCCGCGCCAAGGCTGCCGACCTGCAGGCTCAGATCGACGCCGCCACGAAGGAGCGCACCGCGCTTGCCGCTACGCTACCGGCCGACGTGCTCACCGACTACGAGCGCCTGCTCAAGCAGTTCCGCGGGCTGGCCGTCGAGACCATCCAGGGCAACATCCCCACGGTCTGCCACACCGCGCTGCAGGCATCGTCCATGAGCGACCTCAACCATGACGGTAGGTCAATTACGCACTGCCCATACTGCCACCGCCTCCTGGTACTCCCGAGCAAGGAAGCCTAGCGATGACATCGGCACCCAACAATTCAATGCAACTTGAGGGAAAAACGATCCTGCTGGGCATTACCGGCGGGATTGCCGCCTATAAGTCGTGTAATATCGTGCGTCTGCTGCAAAAGCGCGGCGCACGCGTCAAGGTCGTTATGAGCGAGCATGCCACGGAGTTCGTGGGGCCGCTTACCTTCCGCGCGCTCACCAATGAGCCCGTTGCCGTGGGCCTATTCGACGATCCCTCCGACCCCATCCACCACATTTCGCTGGCGCAGGAGCCCGATCTAGTAGTAGTGGCGCCCGCGACGGCCAATATCATCGCCAAGATGGCCAACGGCATCGCCGACGACCTCATCTCCACCACGCTGCTGGCAACGCCGCGACCCGTCGTGATCGCGCCGGCCATGAACAACGGCATGTGGAAGGCACCGGCTACACAGGCCAATATGGCCACGCTGCGCGACCGTGGCGTGCACGTGGTGGGTCCGGGCAGCGGCTACCTTGCCTGCGGCGACGTAGACACGGGCCGCATGAGCGAGCCCGAGGACATCGTCGAGGCTGTCAGTGAGGTGCTCAACCCCGCACCTCAGGATCTGGCAGGTAAGCGCATCGTGATTACCGCCGGCCCCACGCACGAGCCGATCGACCCCGTGCGCTTCATTGGCAACCGCTCTTCGGGCAAGATGGGTATCGCCCTGGCAGGGGAGGCTGCTCGCCGCGGTGCTGCGGTCACGCTCGTGTTGGGACCGACATCGCTCGATGTGCCCCACGGCGTGGAGTGCGTGCGCGTGCAGACCGCCGCAGAGATGCTCCAAGCTGCCCTGAACGCCTTCCAAACGGCCGATGCGGCCATTTGCGCGGCCGCCGTCGCCGACTACACCCCCGCGGCCCCTGCGGATCATAAACTCAAAAAGTCGAACGAACGCTTGGATCACATTGAACTGGTCGAGACAGTCGATATCTTGGCTGAGCTCTCGCGCCAGAAAGGCGAGCGCCGTGTAATCGGATTTGCAGCCGAGACCGATAATGTCGTGGAGTACGCCGAGCGTAAATTGGCCCGCAAGGGATGCGATGCGATCGTCGCCAACGATGTCTCGCGCGCCGATTCGGGCTTTGGCACCGACACGAACAAGGCCTGGATTGTGAGCACGACGGGCGCGCAAGAACTTCCCGTGCTAACAAAACCCCAGCTCGCAGATACAATTTTGGACTTGCTTCAAAATTTGTAAAAAAGTTCTTGCACTAGTCTAAAGTTTCGGGTTAATATACTCCCTGTTGCGAGCGAGAGCAGAGCAACAAACAAAAGCTTCGGGACGTGGCGCAGCTTGGTAGCGCACTTGACTGGGGGTCAAGGGGTCGCTGGTTCGAATCCAGTCGTCCCGACCAGAAGTTTGCAGGTCAGGCACCAAGTGCCTGACCTTTTTGTTTTAATCACCATGATTAATTTGCTTAAAGCAACAACTTTCCCGATCGAAGTAATCACCGAATCAAAACGTGTACATCACACTCCAAAAACGATATTTTTCGACATGTTTTGAGGCTGGCGTACACAAAAACGGTACATTCACGTTGCGACAGCGCCTTCCTCATGTCTGGACTCTCTATGCTTACGCTGGATAGACATCGCCAGAACGGGTATAGTATCGAAAGTTTTGTCGTTAACCAGCGGGGGAGTCCTGTGGGCATCAAAAAGAAGATCAAAAAGGAGCTTATCGGCACTTCCGATTACCCGTCGAATAAGATCTTTACGATCTCCAATTTCATCACCTTTACGCGCCTGATCCTCACCCTGGTATTTCTGTACCTGTTTGTGACGGATAACAACCGCGTCATCGCCATCGTTATCTACGCCGTTGCCGCCTCCACCGACTGGATGGACGGCCAGATCGCCCGCATGACTAAGACGGTCTCGTGGCTCGGCAAGATCATGGATCCCATCTGCGACCGTGCGCTGCTGTTCACCGGCGTACTTGGACTGGTAGTCCGCGGAGAGCTGCCCATCTGGGTCTGCGTGCTCATTATAGGCCGCGACATCTATCTGGGCATTGGCACGCTTATCGTGCGTCATTATCACCGTCGCCCCATCGATGTCGTCTTTCCCGGAAAGATTGCCACCGCGCTGCTCATGACCGGCTTCTCGCTCATGCTGCTCGGGTTCCCCGTTGTTGACGGCCTGCGCCTTTTACCTTCAACCCTCACGGCCTTCCCGGGCCTCAACGGAAGCTCGGTGCCCCTCGGCATCTTCTTTGTGTATGGTGGTGTGATCTTCTCCATGCTCACCGCTGTCATCTACTCCATTAAGGGCAGTGTGGCCATTAAACAGGCTCTCGCGCATCCCGAGGACGAGGACATCGACTTTCTTAACCCCGAAATCGAAGACTGATTCGTTGGGGTATGATTACGTACGGTTCATTATTTGCGGCACGTCCGCGATAAGTTAGGGGTTGTCATGGACAACATGGTTAACAATATGCCTCAGAATGATAAGACTGCTGACGCTACCTGCGTATTCCGCGTGCCTTCAAGCGACGTCACCGTTCCCGACGTCATGGCCAACGTGCGCATCACCGCCCCCGTTCTGTCCATCGTCAAGGGTCCGCAGACTGGTGCCGCCTTTGAACTCGAGGACGACGTGACCACCATCGGCCGCGATCCCGCGAATGGCATCTTCCTCAACGACATGACTGTCTCGCGCAGCCACGCACGCATTATTCGTGAGGGCCTGGGCGCCCGTATTGAGGATCTGGGCTCGCTCAATGGCACCTGGGTCGACGGTGCCATTGTCAACGCGGCTCCGCTGCACGACGGCTCTTCCGTTCAGATCGGTACGTTTACGCTCATCTACCACGAGAGCACGCCGGAGCGCATCGAAACCGGTGAGTAGGGCATGGCCGAACGCAACTATCTGAGTATCGGCCAAGTCGTCAACCTACTTCGAGGCGCATACCCCGATCTTTCGAACTCAAAAATTAGATTTCTAGAAGATGAGGGGCTCATTACCCCTCATCGTACGCCTAAGGGATACCGTCAGTACTCCAAGGAGGACGTTGACCGCTTGGAGGTCATCCTGCACCTGCAGAAGACCCGCTATATGCCGCTCAACGTGATTAAGCAGCGCTTGGAAAACGCCACGGACCTGTCAACGCTCGCCTACGAGGTGGGCTTGCTGTCCGATGTTCCGCTTAAGACAGAGCCCAAGGAGACCAAACAAAAGCTGCATCCCATCGAGACCATTCCCGATATGCTGGGCGTCGAGATCTCGTTTATCCGCTCGCTCGCCGAGAACGACCTCATTCGCATCATCAAGAGTCCGCAGAACCGTGAGCTCGTCGATGGTCGCGATTTTCCGATCATCCGCTACTGCTCCGAGCTGTCACGCTTCCATATCGAGCCGCGCAACCTGCGTCAGTACGTGTCTTCCGCCAACCGCGAATCCTCGATGTTTGAGCAAGTGCTCGTAAGCATGCTCGGCATGGATACCTCCGATGACGAGCGCGACGCCAAGCTCGAGCGTGCGTTTAAGAAGCTTCACGACCTGACGGAAGGCGTGCACACCGCGTTGCTCAAGAACCGCGTTTTTGAGTCGCTCAACGCTGTGGTCGAGGATGCCGACATCGATGCACTCGATGAGGAAATCGCTCGCTCCGAGTCCACCAAGGCCAAAAACGAAGAAGCTGCCGCGCCGGCTTCACACGAGGATTCTCTCGTAAAGCCGCTCAAGGTCGTCGCCCCCTCGCAATCCGACACTGTCACCGCGGGCAAATAACAGCTACCGCTTATCCGGCAACCCATTGAAAGGTCATGCAATGTACGACTTCGAATCTCAAATCGTCGACATCCCCGACTATCCCGAGCCCGGAGTCATCTTTAAAGACATCACGCCGCTCTTTGGCAATCCCGAGGCACTGAAGGCCATGGTGGATGCCCTCGCCGAGCACTTTGCCGGCATGGGAATCACCAAGGTCGTTGGCCCCGAGGCCCGTGGCTTTATGGTTGGCGTACCGGTGGCTGTAGCCCTTGGCGCCGGCTTTGTTCCCGCACGTAAACCGGGTAAACTGCCGCGCGAGACCGTGAGCCAGAGCTATGAGCTCGAATACGGAACGGATTCCATTGAGATCCATGCCGACGCTATCAGCTCTAAAGATACCGTGTTGATTCTGGACGACTTGGTCGCGACGGGCGGAACCGTCGAGGCAACAGGTAAACTGGTGCGAGATATGGGCGCAAAGCTTGTCGGTTACGGTTGTATCCTTGAGCTTGCGTTTCTCAACCCGCGCGAGAAGCTCACGCCGTCTGATGGCGATGTGGAGCTCTTTAGCCTGGTGACGGTGAACTAGCCGTTACCCTTAGTTACTGGAAAGGAAGCTTCATGCGCACAGCAAACACGCACAAAAACATGGCACGCTGCGCTGCTACGGCAACCCTCGCTTGTGTTTTGGGCTTGGGCCTCGCGGCTCCCGCCTACGCCGATACCGCATCCGACCTTGCCGCTGCTCGTACGAAGCTCGAGCAGATCGGTACCCAAACCCAGCAGATTTACGATGAGCTCGCCACGCAGACGCAGGCGCTCGACCAGACTGCTGGCGAGATCACACAAAAGCAGCAGGAGATCGCCGATGGTCAGGCCAAGCTCTCGACCTATGTCGCCGGCGAGTACAAAACCGGCGGTCTGAGCCTGCTTCAGGTTCTGACCGGCGTCGATGACCTGAGCGATATGCTCAACCGTCTGTTCTACTACGGCAAAGTTTCCGACAAGCAGGCTCAGACCATTCAAGAGGTCAAGGAGCTTAAGCAGCAGCTCACCGATAAGCAGGCCGAGCAGGAGAAGAACGTCGCCACCACGCAAAAGAAGGTCGACGAACTTAACGCCCAGCAGGCTGAAGCCCAGAACGTCGTAAACTCTCTGGATTCTCAGCTGCAGGCTGAGCTTGCCGCCGAGGCCGAGGCCAACGCCGCGCTGCAGGCCGGCATCAACGCCAGTACCGCCGAGAAGGCCACGGTGAGCAACGAGACTGCCGGTACGACCGAGAACACCAACAACGGTGGCCAGACCAGCAATAACAGCAACCAGGGCGGCAACACTCCGGCTCCTACGCCGGCACCTGCTCCGACGCCGCGGCCCCCGACGCCCGCTCCGGCTCCGGCTCCGGCGCCTTCCGTTCCGAGCCAGTCCGTCGATGGCGGTTCTGTTGTCTCGCGTGCATACAGTAAGCTTGGTTGTGCTTATTCCTGGGGCGGAATTGGCCCGAACAGCTTCGACTGCTCTGGTTTTGTTAGCTACTGCCTCACTGGTCGCTATTGTCGCCTGGGCACCACGGGCACCTTTATGGGCTGGACGCGTGTGTCCGATCCGCAGCCCGGTGACGTTGTGGTCAACTCGTACCACACCGGCATTTACATCGGTGGCGGTCAGATGATTCATGCTTCCGACTACAACACGGGTGTTATCATCAGCTCCGTTGCCGCCGGCATGAACAACAACTATATCTTCGTACGCTACTAAGTATTCAGATAAAGCAAACGGATATGGACCTCGTGGCTTTGAGTCATGGGGTCCATTCTTTTGCCTTTAGTGCAGGCCGCTATCTAGTTTTGAATACTAGATAGCGGCCCAATCGGTTAGCAAGAAGGCTATAATTATATGGGAGCAATTAGAAAGGACCCTCTATGAGCTGGGCACTTATCTCAGATTCAAGCTGCAACCTCCGCGATTGGCAACCGACCGCACCCCATACCACCTTTGCATTTGCGCCCCTCAAAATTCGAGTGGGGGAGCGTGAATTCGTCGATGACCTTTCGCTCGACGTTCATGAGCTCAACTGCGCTGTTCAGGCGGAGACGAGCGCTTCTTCGAGCGCTTGTCCCAGTGTAGGGGAGTGGGCCGAGCTCTTCAAATTGGCAGACAATACCATCTGCATGCCGATCTCTGAGGGCGTGTCGGGCAGCTACAACGCCGCCGCAACGGCTCGCGATATGGTTCTTGCCGAGGAACCGGACCGCAATATTCATCTTGTCAATTCACGCGCAGCTGGCGGCAAAATGGACCTGATCTTCCTGCTGTTCGACCGTTATCTCGCAAGCAATCCGGATGTCTCATTCGAGGAAGCTTGCGCATACTTCGATAGCCTTGAGCAGAACAGCAAAATCCTCTTCAGCTTGTGCAATTACGAAAACCTCGCCAAGGCCGGACGTATCCCTAAGGCAGCCGGCGTCATTGCCAACAAGCTCAATATTCGCATTTTGGGCACGGCGAGTGAGGCCGGTGAAATCGAACTCGTCGGACACACGCGTGGCGAAAAGAAGATGTTCAACAAGATCATCGACACCATGGAAGCCGAGGGTTTTACGGGCGGTGAGGTCGTCATCGACCATGTCGAGAATGAGGCAGGCGCCCAAGCACTCGCCAGCCGCATTGTGGAGCGCTGGCCCTGCTCCAAGACCATTATCATGCCCTGCAACGGCCTGGATTCCTATTACGCCGAGATGCACGGCCTCATCATCGGCTACGGCATGGGCGTAGCTTCGGGCAAATAAAGTCCAACCAAACAAAAATACGGGCGGGACAAAGTGACAGATGGCTCTTTGTCCCGCCCGTTTTATACGTGGGCTAGCTATTAAACCCGTTGAACTTGAGATAGCTCATCAGGTACGCCTTCGAAACGAAGGACGATACCGCACTGCGTACGAGCAGCGATTCGCGCGTAACCTGGTGTGCGCTATCGGGCACGGGAGTCTGCTCGACGGAAAACGCCGCACGAATCGATGCCTCAAGTTGATCGACCACATAATCGAATGCCGTCGGGGCATCGTAGCTCAAACGCTGAATGTTAAAGAGTGCCTGAACCGCGGAGATGGGCAGCACCTGCTTAAAGATACAAATGGCGATGAGACGCGCAATCTGTTCTCGGCCATATTGCTTTTTGACCGGAGCGGGCACCAGGCCGACCTTCACATAGTTATTGATCATCGATGGCGTAATGACAGGCTGCTCAACGCAAATGGACAGCGGATCCATCCACAGCGCAACATACTCAATAACCTGGTCGCGGTAGAGCGTCACATTGGGCAACTGCTCATAGCGCGGCAGACTCAACGTATTGAGTTTGCGCACGATATCGGACTGAATAAATGCATCGGGCAGCACCGTGGGCTGAATATCCTCAGGCTTAATGCTGACAGACGAATCGGACATCGGAATAACGTGGTTAACGTGGTTCATAAAGGTCCTCCGTTCCTTTTCAATATTGTATTCTAGATTTCCCAGTTTTGCATACCACATAGCCGCCAAGAAAATTGGCGGGACAGTGCACTGATGCATCTGTCCCGCCAATTAGTAAATTGATAACAACTTTACATAAGATATATTATCGTACTTATCCACGGAGAAACGCGTATGCGCTCGTTGCTGCTATGGCTCCGTCAGAAACGGCGGTCACAACCTGGCGTAAACGCTTGGAACGGATATCGCCGGCTGCGAATAAGCCGGGTGTACGGGTGGCCATCGAATCGTCGGTGACAATGCCGCCGTCAGGAGCCAGATCGACTAGATGCTCAATAAGCTCGGTATGTGGCTGCATCCCCGTAAAGACAAAGATGCCAAACGAGCCAAGTTCAAATGACTCGGTATGAGTCTTACCGGATGCATTGTCCTTAAAGGTGATCGTCGTTGGCATGGCTTCGCCCGAGAGCTCCACAATACTAGTTTGGTACCTAACTGTAATATTGTCCTTTTCGAGTACTCTCTGAACAACACCATCAGGCGCACGAAACTGGTCGCGGCGCAGCACGATGGTCACGCTGTTGGCAATGTCTGACAGGAACAGAGCTTCTTCGCATGCCGAATTGCCACCACCGATTACAAAGACCTGTTTGCCGCGGAAGAACATGCCGTCACATGTTGCGCAATATGAAACGCCACGACCGCGATACGTATCCTCGCCAGCGAAACCTGCCGGTCGCGGCGTGGCACCCATGCAAGCGATAACACTCGAGGCCAGCGTATCGCCCGTATCGTGATGCACCGTAAACAGCGCTGCATCGGCATCGTAATCGATACCCGTAACCATGCTCCATGCAACCTGTGCTCCCAGGCCCTCTGCATGCTGCTGAAAACGCTCGCCGAGTTCGGCGCCACTCAAGAGCGGAATGCCCGGATAGTTCTCGATCTCATTGGTTGTGGCGATCTGCCCTCCCGACATGCCCTGCTCAATCACGGTCGTCGTCAGGTTGGCACGCGCAGCGTAAATGGCGGCAGCATAGCCCGCGGGGCCGCCACCGATAATCGCAACATCGATCGGCTGATCGGTAGTCATGGAATATCCTCTCGTCGAAACATTGACGTTCTTTGCGCTCATACCCAAATTTACGTGAACATGACACTCATGCACTACAATGATAAATCCGTGTCACAACGTCGAAGGGGAGTTATCGATGGATCAAACGCAGACGAGCGACGACGCTCCCCTGCTCACACACAGCACTCCCCAATCGGAGCAAACAGCGCTCTTGGCTCAGCAAAAACCTCTCGTGACCATCGTGCACGCCTCGGTCGGCTCAGGCCATAAGGCCGCCGCAAATGCGATTGCGCAGGCATTCGACCTCATCCGCGGCACCAATGGCATCCCCGAGGATGTTGAGATTGAAGTGCTCGATATCCTTGATTTTGGACGTATTAAATTCGACGGCAATAAGACCGCGGCTTCGTTTACGGGAGCCACACGCCCCATTTACGACCTGACCTGGAGATATACACTTACGGGACATCTTCTCTGGGGTGGCGGCACGGCATGGTCACGAATCATGTTCCCCGCCTTCAACGAATATATTCGTAGCCGCAGGCCCATAGCCGTGGTCGCAACGCACATCACAGCAGCCAATGTTGCCGTGGGTGCCCGCGTAATTACGGGTATCGATTATCCGGTCATCTGCGTACCGACCGACTACGAAGTCGAGGGCTGGTGGCCCCACAAGGACACCGATCTATTCTGTGTTGCCAACGAATTTATGTCCGAAACGCTGCGTCCGCGCAAGGTGCCCGAGGCAAAGATTCGCATTACCGGCATTCCTATTCGCACCGGATTCGACACGGATTACGATCGCGAGGAAGAGCTAGCCAAGTTCAACCTCCCCACCGACAAGACCGTCGTGCTGGTTATGGCCGGCGCCAGTTTACCTCAACCGTACGTCCGCTTTCGCGCGGCGATGGACCAGACCCTCCCCTTCCTACGCAGCTTTGAGGACATGCATTTTGTCTTTTTGCCGGGCAAGGATGAGGAATACGCCGCCCGACTCAAGAAGCTCTTCGACGCTATGAAGCTCGAAAACGTCACGGTTCTGGACTACGTGGACGACATGGCTGCCCTCATGCACGGCTGCGACCTGGCAATCCTCAAGTCGGGCGGGCTCACCGTCACCGAGTGCCTGTGCGCTCATCTGCCGATGATCCTGCTGGGCAAGTCCTATGGCCAGGAAAAGGCCAACACCACGATGCTCACCGGCATGGGCGCCAGCATGCATGTCACCACCGCACGAGAACTCATCGTAACCCTGCGCCACCTGCACGACCATCCCGAATCACTCAAAGCCCTACTCATCAACGGCGAAGTACTACGCCGCCCCCATGCAGCCGAAGACATAGCCATCGCAACCATGGAGCTCGTAGGCAAACCCCAAAAGCGCAAACGAGCCTTCTGCCGCTTCTACTGGGGCGAAAAACCTGCGCATATCCGCTAGTCGAATGTCCGCCGTCCTGCCGGAGCCGCCCTTATATCATTCCATGCTCAAACATTCTCGCTGCGCTGCGAAACTGCGCGTGGAACGATATAAGGGCGGCTCCGGCAGAACGGCTGCGTTTACTTATTAGCAGCTACTTCGGCATCCCCTCCATTAGAACCTGCAAAGGCAAAACAGGAAAATATAAATACAGTAAGCCGATGCGACAAAGGGACAGCCCCTTTGTCGCATCGGCTTACTAGAAAAGTAAATACTGTTTCAAGCGAGTAGCCGCCCGCCTGCCTCTCACACATATCGTTCCACGCGCAGTTTCGCAGCGAGCGAAGCGAGAATGTGTGAGAGGCGGGCGGGAGGGATACGAGCGCCCCGCGAGAATGTTTGAGCACGAGATGATATATAGGGGCCTCCCATGGGCGAGCGGACATTACAATACGCCGCTAGAACCGAAACCGCCGGCTCCTCGGTCGGTTTTGTCTAGTTCTTCTACTTCTACTAGGTTGACCGTGGGGACTTCTTGGATGACGAGTTGGGCTATGCGGTCGCCTTTGTTGATTTGGATGTCGTTGGTGGGATCCAGGTTGATGAGGATAACCTTGAGTTCTCCTCGGTAGTGGGCGTCGATGAGGCCCGGCGTGTTAACTATAGACAGGCCCTGCTTGATGGCCAAGCCGCTGCGGGGCTGCACGAAGCCGGCGTAGCCATCGGGCAGGGCGATAGCCAGCCCAGTAGAGACCAGACGGCGTTCGAAGGGCTTCAGGACGCAGTCCTCGTTGGAGCGCAAATCCAAGCCGGCATCGGTGGGATGGGCGTATTTGGGAAGCTCGACGGTGGGGTCGAGACGCTTTATGTTGACGGTAATGTTGGACATGGAATCACCTTAACTTGTCGAGCTCTTGCAGAAACTCATCGACGTCTTTGAAATCACGGTAGACCGAGGCAAAGCGGATGTACGCCACCTTGTCGATCTTGGCCAAGCGTTTGAGCACCATATCACCCAACTCATGCGACGTGACGGCCGTAAGCGTGCGAGAGCGCAGCTCGACCTCGATGTCGTCGATAAGCTCATTGAGCTTCTTAGTGTCGATATCACGCTTGATGGTGGCGCGCATCAAGCCGACGAGCAGCTTATTGCGATCGAACCGCTGCTTAGTTCCGTCCGACTTAATGACCTCAATTGGGTCTTCACATCGCTCGAACGTTGTAAAGCGGTAGTTACACGAGCAACATTCGCGACGGCGCTTAATGGTGTTATTTGACTCCTGCATACGGGAATCAACGACGCGGGTATGTGCCTTGCCGCATTTGGGACAGCGCATGGTACCTCCTCTTAAACGATAACAAGGGTACCATGCGCAGCGCGATAATGATTACGAACGAGCAGGAACCTTAAGATGCGCACCGGCGGCGAGCGAACCATGCTCCAGATGATTGACGTTACGGATCATGTCGGAAGTCTCTTGCGTGGAAAGGCCTTCGATTGGATATTCCTCGGCAAGCGACCAAAGAGAATCACCATGCTGAACGCGAATGGTCTCGTAGGTAACGTTGGAAACGGACTCGGCATACGCAGCGTGACGAGCACTAAAGACAGACGTAGCAAGGACAAAGAAGAGCGTAAGCGCAACGGCAACGGCGACAATCGTCGAAACCTTCAGGGCGGCGCGGGTAGGCGCGGCTACAGTCTGCTGATTGCGAGCAGGCTGCACGGTCAGAGGCTGAAAGCCGGAGCGGCCACCCTGAACAACCGTAAAAGTGGGTTCTGCAGGCGTCTCGAGCTTAAGGGCGAGGTTTCCCTGGACCATATTCGTTACATTCATCATGTTCTCCTCTCGCGTGTTTTGCTGAGAACAGTTTTATCAAGCCGCGCGGACAAAAATGTCTGGCGCGGGAACGAATGTTCGGTTATTATTATCTTCGAACAGTTGTTCCTGTCAAGCAAAATTCGAACATTTGTTTGACATGGGTAGAGAGGATGCCCTGATGGCTCGCAAAATTACCAAGCGCCAGCAGCAAATTTACGACTTCATCAAGGAATATCAGCAGGAGAAGGGTTATCCGCCCAGCGTGCGCGAGATGGCTTCTGCCGTGGGCCTTTCCTCCCCCAGCACCGTGCACGCTCATCTCTCTGCCCTGGAGGCGCGCGGGCTACTCAAGCGCGATGCCACCAAACCGCGCGCCCTGGAACTCTTTAACGAAGACGGTTCCTCTGTCTCTATTTCTAAATCCGACGAGCCCTCCGCACCTCGCGGGACGGTCTCGCTACCGCTCGTTGGTCGCGTCGCGGCTGGGATCCCCATTCTGGCCGAGCAGAATATCGAAGACACTTTTTCTATCCCGACCGAAATCGCCACTGATCAGGGGTCCTTTATCCTTGAGGTGCATGGGAGCTCAATGATCAATGTCGGCATCTTCAATGGCGATTACATCATCGTCCGTGAACAAAAGAGTGCCATGAACGGCGAAATTGTCGTGGCCATGATTGATGGCTCAGCGACCGTCAAGACGTTCTACAAGGAGCAGGGACGCGTACGCCTGCAGCCTGAGAATGACACCATGGAGCCTATCTATGCAACGAATCCCGTTATCCTGGGCAAAGTCGTCGGTTTGATGCGCCGGTTCTCGTAATGCAGAAACGCATCACCATCTTTGACACCGTCCGCGGGTTTACGATGATTTCAATGGCAGGTTTTCACGCTTGCTACGATCTCGCGTATCTGCACGACTGGGATATGCCCTGGTTTACCCAGACTGTCTTTCAAGACATCTGGCGCGCCAGCATCAGCTGGGTATTTTTGTTTATCGCGGGTTGGATGTGTACGCTCTCACGCAACAATGCTAAACGAGCGGCCAAGTACGCTGCCGCAGCTTTGGTCGTCTGGATCGCAACAACGCTCGTATCGGTCGACGATTCAGTGAACTTTGGCATCAATTATTGCATGGCAACGTGTACCGCTGTGGTTGCACTAACCCGTCCGCTACTCCAAAAATTACCGGGTTCATGGGGAATCGCGGCGTGCCTTGTTCTTTTTGCCCTAACTTGGGGCATTCCAAAAGCGGTCTACCCACTCCCCTACCTGGCATGGCTAGGATTTCCGGGCCCGGGTTTTGTATCGGGAGACTACTATCCACTCATTCCGTTTGTCTTTATGTACCTTACCGGCTTTTTTGCTGCCCAGGCAGCACAAGCATCAAGCCTCGAAGCGCCAGAATGGGCATACGCGAATCCCATCCCGGCGCTCACAGTCCTTGGTCGGCATGCCTTACCGTTCTACCTGCTCCATCAGCCTGTCATTCTAGGCGTACTAGAACTCGTTTATTCCGTACGATAACGTTCGAGCCGCGGTGCAATACGAGCCGGCAGTTTCGCCACAATACGAACGCCATCCTCAAGATATTCCTCATGCAAAAGGGTCCCCTGCTCATGCACCAGCGTGATGAGGGCGCCTTCGCGATAGGGAATGTCGGCGGAAATCAGCACATCGGTGGCGGCCGCCTCGCGAGCAATACGATCGACGAGATCGTCGAGCCCCTCGCCCGTTTGAGCCGAAAACAGAACGGCCTCGGGATAGCGACGACGGAAACTCAATCGATCAACGCTGTCGAGAAGATCGATTTTATTGAATACGGTCAGCGTCAAACGCTCTCCGGCGCCGATCTCATCAAGCACGCGGTCGACAGCCTCAAGCTGCCGCTTATAGTCCTCGTCAGACGCATCTACGACTTTGAGAATTAGATCGGCACCCAACACCTCGGACAGCGTCGATTTAAAGGCATCGACCAGACCATGCGGCAGCTTTTGAATAAAGCCGACGGTATCGGTGATCGTCATGCCGCGACCGCCGGGCAAGCGATACGAACGCGTCGTCGGGTCGAGCGTAGCAAACAGCTTGTCCTGCGAAAGTACCGTAGAGCCGGTCAGGCGATTGAGCAACGTCGATTTACCGGCATTGGTATAACCGGCTAGCGCGACACGAAATGCCGGTGACTCAATGCGACTCTTGGATTGAACGTCGCGACGCTGTTCAACCTGCCTGAGCTCACGACGAAGTGCAGCGATCTTATTACGAATGAGGCGACGGTCGACCTCGAGCTGACTTTCGCCCTGACCAAAGCGTGAGCCGATGCCGCCGCGCGTCTGCTCCTTGGCAAGATGGCTCCACATGCCGCGCAGACGAGGCAACAGATATTGAAGCTGTGCCAGCTGTACCTGTAGGCGTCCCTCACGCGTCTGAGCATGCAGACCAAAGATATCCAAAATCAGTGCTGTACGATCGATAATCTTTACCGGCTCGCCCACGGCTTTCTCCAAATAGGACTGCTGCGAGGGCGTCAGGTCGTCATCAAAAATAACGACATCGGCATCCATGCGATGCACCAGGCCGCAAAGCTCCTCTACTTTACCGGAACCGATAAACGATTTGGGATACGGCTTTACCAAACGCTGAGACAAGCGAGCCACGCACTGGGCACCAGCCGTGTGGGCAAGGCGCTCCAGCTCATCGAGCGAGCGATTGAGCGGCCATGCATTGTCGCGCCACTCAACACCGACTAAAATGGCACGCTCGGGCTCGGGTGCCGTGGGAACAAGGGGGAAACGGGCCATTAGGCAGCCTCAATACGATGCAGGATATCCTCAACGACCTCATCGATCGTACATTCATCCATATCAAACCACACGATACGGTCATCGCGCTTAAACCACGAAAGCTGACGCTTGGCATAACGACGCGAACGCATCTTAATGAGTTCGCGGGCCTCATCCATGCTCATCATGCCATTGAAAACATCGATGATCTCTTTATAACCAATTGCCTGCATCGACGTCAGGGCATCTCCCAGCCCCTGGTCCATAAGACCGCGGACCTCATCGACAAGACCCTGCTCAAACATCAGATCGACGCGCAGATTAATGCGCTCGTAGAGCACCTCGCGATTACGCGTCAGACCAAACCATAGGGCATGATAATGCTCGCGCGGAACACTAAACTGACTTTTTTGCTGTGCATAGGAGATACCATTATCATGCATCTCGAGCGCACGAATCACACGGCGCACGTTATGGGGATGAATAACAGCAGCCGATTCTGGATCGCGCTCGGCAAGCAGGGCATGCAGTTCTTCCTCGCCAATACGCTCGGCAAGCTCCTGATAGCCCGCACGGCGATCGTCCTCAAGTTCACCCGAGGGAAAGTCCATCTCATCGAGGGCGGCCTTGAGATACAGTCCCGTACCTCCGCAAAAAACCGGCAGGCAACCCGAACCAAGGAGACGTTCAACATGAGCGCGAGCGTCAGCCTGATAAAGCGCAGCAGAATATGCCACACCCGGCTCTACAATGTCGACGAGACGCAGCGGCGCCGTACACTCATCGGGCGCCATCTTTGCGGTACCGATATCCATGCCGCGATAGATTTGCATCGCATCGCACGACAGCACTTCGGACGAAAGACGAGCTGCCAAACAGTCGGCAACATCGCTCTTACCAACCGCCGTCGGACCGACGATCGCAACGGCGGAAAGACCTGCCCCGGGAGAAACCATTAGCGCGGCTCGCCCACAACGGAACCGGACAAATACCAGGTCTTGGCAACGTCAACGTTAACATCAACGATCTTGCCAACAAGCTGATCGATGCTGTAACCCTCGGGGATAGGCGCATGCACGGTCTGATTCTTGGGACTCTTGCCCAGCAGGACCGCATCGTTCTTTTTACTCGTTCCCTCAATGAGCGCGGGAACCACAGTATGAAGCTCACCCTGGTTATACTCGTGTGCCGTGGTCTCGATAACCTTAACAAGGCGATTGAAACGCTCGAGAATAACCTCATGCGGCGTAGGATCGTCAATCTCGGCGGCCGGGGTACCGGCGCGCTTGGAATAGATGAAGGTATAGGCCTGAGCATAGCGGACCGTCTCGGCAAGTGAGAGCGTCTGCTCAAAGTCTTCTTCAGTCTCGCCCGGGAAGCCAACGATAATGTCGGTCGAGAGCGCGATATCGGGCATGCGGTTGCGAATGCGATCGACCAGGCCCAGATAGTCCTCGCGTGTATAACGGCGATTCATCTCTTTGAGGATCCGCGTCGAACCTGACTGGACGGCCAGGTGCAGTTGCGGCATTACGGCAGGTGTCTCGGCCATGGCGTCGATGGTCTCGGGCAGCAGGTCCTTAGGATGCGAAGACGTAAAGAAGATGCGCTCCACGCCCGTATCGCCCACGGCACGCAGCAGATCGGCAAAACGCGGCTTGCCAAACAGATCGCGACCATATGAGTTAACGTTTTGGCCCAGCAGCGTAATCTCACGCACGCCCTGGCGCACCAGACCGGTCACCTCGTCGACAATCTCCTCGAAGGGGCGGCTCTTTTCGCGACCGCGTACGTACGGCACGATGCAATAGGTGCAGAAATTATTGCAGCCTGTCATGATGGGCACCCAGGCGTGATACTGGGTCTCGCGATGCCACGGCATGCTCATGGCGTCCGTATCCTCATGCTCATTGGTGCGGATATGACGCTTACCATCAAGGAACGCCTCGGCAATGAGCTCGGCCACATGTGCAATGGAATGCGTGCCAAAGATGACATTGACGTTATCGACGTTGGTGAGCAGGCCCTCGCCATCGCGCTGCGCGATGCAACCGCCAACGGCAACCACGCGCTTGCCCGAAGGCGAAGGCGGCAGGCTTTTGCAGGAATTGCACTGACCGTACAGGCGAGTATCGGCGGCCTCGCGCACGCAGCACGTCATGAAGACAACGATATCGGCATGCGCGGGATCGAGCGCCATGAGGCAGCCATACGAATCAAGCAGACCGCTCACACGCTCGGAGTCGTGCTGATTCATCTGGCAGCCAAAGGTGCGGATAAAGTAGGTTTTACCGGCAAGAATATCGCGTACGGAACGCTGGTCCATGTGCATAAGTCCTAACGATGGGGAGCGAAACAAGGCAAGCAGAAGCTATGCCACAGGCTTAACATCATCCATGACGACGTTATCCATAGCAGCTCGATTGATCTGGTGAACGTAGATAGAAAGGCGGATGGCCGTGCGCGACTCCCCGTTAATGAGGATGTCGGAGAACACGGGCGCGCAGGAAATATCAAAACCGGTTGGAATCAAAAAACCGCGCGCGATAGCAACGGCCTTAATAGCCTGGTTGACGGCACCGGCGCCGACACACTGGATGTTGACGGGTACACCATCCTTGACCATGCCGGCGATGGCGCCGGCAACGGACGCGGGCGATGATTTGCTTGATACCTTCAGGCAATCCATGAAGAAACTCCTGCATTTAAAAGTACGTTTTAACTGCAATAACTGTATCGTACCGAGTGGACTCGGTAAAGGCACTATTCCTCTTTGGCAAGATCAAAGGTCACGGTGATTCGATCACGCGAAACACGGATCTTTGGGTCGCCGCAAAGGTTGAGATAGTACCGGGCGGCAAGGTCATTAAAGTCGCGTTCCACAGCGCGCGAAAACTGTGCCATGTCATCCTTGGCAATACGTAGCCCGCGACGATCCTTTGCGAGATCGACAGGAGCCGGCGCATGCGAGGACGAATCACGCTCGCGCAGCAGACGCGCGGTCACACCGCGAACGGGCTTAATCTGCCCTGCCAAAATGCGATGGGCCGTGCGCTCGGACATCTCAAGACCCAAACCCGCACAGATACGGATAAAGTCCTCGGCATCAGAAGCAAGGCCTAAACGATCGACAACCGGAAGCTCACTCTCGTCATCAATGAACAGGAGACGAGACGTATCGATCCGACTTGACGCTTGAGCATAAAGGGTCGCGGCAATCTCAGACGGAGAACCGAGATAGACATCGCAACCACGCAACTCCTCGAGCGCAAACTCACAAGCAGCGCGAATAATATTATGTGGACCGCGAGCGCAGACATAACGTCCGTCCTCATCCTTGACGGCCTGGGGCCAGCTGGACTGATCGGCACGCTCACTGAGACGGTCGGCCGCAACGCTCACCTTGAAGGCTGAACCAAGATCGACGCCGGACGTGACCACACGGGCCTCGTCGGTGTTCTGCTTGATCGAAAACAATGCCATGCCACGACCGTGAACGCCCCAACGGTCCATCTTCATGCTCTCGAGCTTGGAGGTAACGCGGGCATCAAAGATTCGCTCTTGCATATCCTGCGGAACGCCAGAACCGTTATCCAGAAAGACAAGCGTGCGGACGCCATCTTCCTTGGTCGTGGCGAGATAGACCTTGTCGGCGCCGGCATCGCGAGCATTACGGAGCATTTCGATGACGATGTCCTCGACATGCTGAATGTCGTGCTTAGCCTGGCGCCGCTCGGCCTCCGAAACGCGGAGGCGGACATACCCCTCGCCAAGGTTCTCCTCGACGCGAAGGTTGCCCTCCCCCGACATCGACGCGATAAATGAGATGAGCTCGTTCGCGTCGCTCATGTTATTTAGCGATATCGACAGCGCGGCTCTCGCGAATCACGACGACGCGCACCTGACCGGGATACTCCATCTCTTCCTCGATCTGATGGGCGATATCGTGAGCCAGAACCGTGGACTGGGCATCGGAAATCTTGTCCGGCTGGACCATGACGTGGACCTCACGACCAGCCTGCATGGCATAGGTACGTTCGACGCCGTCATGAGAGTTGGCGATCTCCTCGAGCTTCTCAAGACGCTTGATGTAGTTCTCGGCAGACTCGCGACGGGCACCGGGGCGAGAGGCAGAGACAGCATCGGCGGCCTGCACCAGGACATCGAGCACCGTGTTGGGGTCGACATCGGCATGGTGAGCCTCAATAGCGTGGACGATAACGGGCTTCTCGCCATAACGGCGGGCAAGCTCGGCGCCGATGACGGCATGCGGGCCCTCGACGTCGTGGTCGATTGCCTTGCCCAGGTCATGAAGCAGGCCGGCGCGCTTGGCGGTCACAACGTCCAGGCCAAGCTCGGAAGCCATCACGCCGCACAGATCAGAGACCTCGAGGGAATGCTGAAGCACGTTCTGACCAAACGAGGTACGGTAGCGCAGGGCACCAAGGGTCTTGACGATCTCGGGGTGCAGGTCGTGGATGCCGGTATCGAAGGCAGCCTGCTCGCCAGCCTCGCGCACGCGCTGCTGAACCAGGTCGGCGGCCTTGTGATACATCTCCTCGATACGGGCAGGGTGAATGCGGCCGTCGGCGATTAGGTTCTCGAGGGCGACACGGGCGGTCTCACGACGGACCGGGTCGAAGCTCGAAAGAACGACGGTCTCGGGCGTGTCGTCGATCACGAGGTTGACGCCGGAAACCTGCTCGAAGGTCCGGATGTTGCGACCCTCGCGACCGATGATACGGCCCTTGAGGTCATCAGAGGGAATGTGCACGGAGGTAACGGTGACCTCGGCAGTGTGGTCGGCAGCGCAGCGCTGAATCGCCAGAGACAGAATCTCCTGGGCGGTCTTGTGGCACTCGGCGCGAACCTGCTGCTCGGACTCGCGAATGATCGTGGCGGCCTCGTGGGTGACCTCGCCGCGAACCTTATCGAGGAGCTCCTTGTGGGCGTCCTCGCGGGTAAGGTCGGCGATACGCTCGAGCTCGGAGGTCTGCTTTGCGCAGAGCTCCTCGAGCTCACGGGAGCGCTTCTCGACCTGACCGGCCTGGCTGGACAGCTGATGCTCGCGCTTGTCGAGAGCGTCGTTGCGGCGATCGAGGGATTCCTCGCGCTGCATCACGCGGTTCTCGAGCGTACGAATCTCGTTCTTACGCTGCTTGTCCTCGGCCTCAGCAGCTTGCTTGTTCTTGATGATTTCTTCCTTGGCCTCAAGCAGAGCCTCTTTTTTGAGGGTCTCGGCCTGACGCTTTGCATCACCGATCAAGGACTCAGCCTGTGCATGTGCCGACTGGATCTTTTCGTCGGCCTCGTGAAGACTACCCTGCTTGGCGGTGCGCATGTAGGCAATGGCGGCGATGGCACCCAAAACGATGCCAACGAGCGCTGCGATGATAGGCATGCTCACTCCTTTTTATGGATTCGTTACACAACAAAGCGAACCGTCCTTACGAACGGCTCGCGACATTTGAGTAATATGGGCGCAGCTTATGCGGGTCGGATACAGATAAACATATAAACAAACTCATCACAGATGAGCACATATCACAAAGCAAATGACAGTGTTTATCGTACGTTGAACCACAACAACTGTCAAATAAATGGCCCCAGTACGGCGGCTAAAACAAGGTGAACGGCAGGGCCACAAAACGCATACGTCTAAAGCGCACATTCCTCGCATTCGGCATCGAGACGCGCCTTAACGGCATCGGCGGCGATGTGATACGAGAAGCCCTTGCCCATCAAAAACCGAACCAGTTTTTCGAATCCGCGCGTCTCTGGAACACGCCGCTTGGCGAGCAGGGCTGACGCACGCGCCAAATCGTCTTCGACGGCAAAATAATCCTCGGGATAACCGGGAATGTCATCGAGCACAACATGACGGCGCTTGAGCTCGGTCTCGATTTTGCGCTGTCCCCAACCGCGCCGCTTGCGTTCCTCGATAAAGTGCGAGCAAAAGCGGTTCTCGTCTAAAAAGCGATACTCGGTGGCGCGCTCGACGGCGAAATCGATCGCGGGATGGCGAAAGCCGTAGCGAGCCAACTTGTCACGGACCTCACCCGTCGCATGGTCGCGTCGCGACAACATCTCGGTCACCATGGTGAGAGCACATTTACGCTCGATGAGCTGAACCGCCTCACGAAAGTCATCCCAATCACAGGGAAAATCGGGGCGGTTTTTGACATACAGGCGCGCGACCCGCACGGGAATCCAAATGGACCGCTTAAAACCGCCCTCAAGCTCACAATCGATATGTGCGCAAGGCTTTTTGGACGCATATCCGCTCGAGAACGAGGAGGCCGCCTTCTTATCGGGAAAGACGACCGTGCCCTTGGTCACCGTATACGACATGAGCGTAACCGCTACTCGTCGTCATCATCGAGCATGGCGGACCCATCGATGGCGTAAAGCTCGTCGAACTCCTCGCCGGAAGGCTGATCCGCAGCCGGCTGATCGGTCAGCTCGACCTCGGACGGAGCATCGTCATCAAACTCAAGCCCGCAGGCAAGGCGAACCTTATGCTCAATCTCGTCGGCGCAATCGGGGTGTTCGCGCAGGAACGCCTTGGCGGCCTCGCGACCGTTGCCGAGCTTGTCCTCGCCATAGGCAAACCAGGAGCCCATCTTCTTGCAGATGCCGCACTCGACAGCCATGTCCAAGATCGAGCCCTCCTTAGAGATTCCCGTACCGTACATGATGTCGAACTCAGCAGAACGGAACGGAGCTGCCACCTTGTTCTTAACGACCTTGGCGCGCACGCGGTTACCGATAACCTCGTCCTTAAGCTTAATGCTGTCGATGCGGCGAATGTCGATACGCACCGAAGAGAAGAACTTAAGGGCGCGGCCGCCCGTCGTGGTCTCGGGGTTGCCGAACATGACGCCGATCTTCTCACGCAGCTGGTTAATGAAGATGCACGTCGTGTTGGACTTGGACAGCGAGCCGGCGAGCTTTCGGAGCGCCTGGCTCATCAGGCGAGCTTGTAAGCCGACCGTGGTATCGCCGATCTCTCCCTCGATCTCGGCACGCGGAGTCAGCGCGGCGACAGAGTCGACGACGATGGCATCGATGGCGCCGGAACGCACGAGCATGTCAACAATCTCGAGCGCCTGCTCACCCGTATCGGGCTGGGAAATGAGCACCTCGTCGATATCCACGCCAATGCGCGCGGCATACGTGGGATCGAGCGCGTGCTCGGCATCGATAAATGCCACAACGCCACCCATTGCCTGGGCCTCGGCCAGGATCTCGAGCGAAAGCGTCGTCTTACCGGAGGACTCGGGACCGTAGATCTCGACGATACGACCGCGCGGCACACCGCCGATACCCAGAGCGGCGTCAAGTGCCAGAGCGCCCGTGGGAATGGCCTCGACCTCAAGCTCGGGGCCGCCGTCACCATACCTCATGATGGAACCTTGACCGAACTTCTTCTCGATCTCGGCCTTGGTGGTGGCGATCATCTCTTCGCGCTCTTTACCCGTCGTGGGTGCATGGACGGTACGTACGGGACCTGAATTCTTGGCCATGAATAGCCCTCCTCTTAACAACCTGCATCGATAATAAACGAACGACTGTTCGTGGTCAACCGTTCAGACCAATCATATGCAGGCAGTCTTTCCAAAACCCAACCAAACGCCGACCAAACACTGGCCAAATGCTTGACCACATAGGGCCAAATAAAAACAAGGAAGGAGAAAATACACCTATGACCAGCACAAACGCTAAATTCGCCAGAGGTCCCTATCTCCACAATTAAGGGGCCCTAAGGCCCCTTAAAACACGCCTATTCCATAGAGTTGAGCACAAGGGCAATGCGTCCCAATGCCTCCGTAACCGCATGGGCACGAACACACGAACGGTCGACCTCATAGTGGCAACGCACAGAGTCCACGACCGGCACTTCCCCATCGACCGTGCGATACGCCCAGCCAATATAGAAGGTGCCAGCCGGATCGTCCTCGGTACCGCCGCCGGGACCAGCATAGCCCGTTGCGCTCACAGCAACATCGCTCTGGTACAGATCCAGCGACCCCGCCGCCATCTCGCGCGCGGTCTGATGCGACACCGCGGTATAGCGGTCGAGCGTTTCCTGCTCAACACCCAGCACGCGATGCTTGATCTCATCACAGTAGGTTACCGCACCGCCACGCAGCACCGCCGAGGCGCCCGGGATATCGGCGATCGTCGAGGAGATCATACCTGCCGTCAGCGACTCAGCCGTCGAAACCGTCACGCCCCGAGCGCTCGCGCGCTCGACAATATCGCGCGCCAGCTCCTCGTTATGAGCGGAAATCTGCTCAAAAGAGTCCGTCATACCCACCAGGACCTAGACCGAAAAGACGATCTTGCGGCAGTTCCAGAAGTACTGGGCGCCCGAGATAACGGTCAGGACAACGGCAACGGCGTACAGGAAGCGCGATAAAGAGTAGATGCCGAGCGTCAGCGCCACCGGGCCAAGGTGCAAGCCGGCCATCGCAAAGACGCACAGGTAACCGCAGATGGAGACCATCGTGGTCGCCGTCTTGTACTTGCCGAGCTTATCGGCGGCAACGACCACACCAGCGGCACTCGCAACCATGCGCAGGGCGCTCACCAGCAGCTCGCGGAACAGGATAATGAACACCGACCACACGGTTACGGCACCAAAGTCCAAGAACAGCAGCAGGGCAGAGAACACGAGCAGCTTATCGGCGATGGGATCCAAGAACTTACCGAAGTCGGTAATCTCGTTGCGCGAACGAGCCAAGTAGCCATCAACCTTATCGGTGCACGACAGGATGACGTACAGAATAAAGGCGGCGGCGGCGAGCGGGCCGTCGAAGGTGCTCCAATCCGTACCGGCAACGCTCGTGTGAGACAGCGCCGACACGATCATGAACACCGGAATAAAGACGATGCGCACGCACGTCACGATATTGGCGGGCGTCCAGACACTCGTCAGTTCCTTATTGCTCTCGTTAGCCACAACGCGCTCCTACTCCACAACATGACCGATAAGCTCATAGCAGAAGCTATCGGTAAACTCGACGGTCAGAATATCGCCCACAGATGCCTCGCTGGCATCCAGATGCACCGCGCCATCGGAATCGGGCGCCTGGAACCAAGCATGGCCAATCAGCTCGGCACCGTCCTCGGTCTCTTCGATACCGTCGACGATCACCTGGGCGCGCTCGCCCACATGTGCGGCGGTGGCGGCAAAACCGAGCGACTCGGCCAGGTCCATGGCCTCCTGGGCGCGCTCGAGCTTGACCTCTTCGTCGACCTGACCCTCCATCTTGGCGGCCAGGCTGCCCTCCTCACGCGAGTAGGCAAAGACGCTCGTGTAGTCAAAGCCGACGGTGTCCATAAAGTCGATAAGGTCGCGGAACTCCTCGTCGGTCTCGGTCGGGAAGCCGACCATGGCCGTGGAACGGATCACGATGCCGGGGATACGCTCACGCAGATCGCGGAACAGGTCCTCGAGCTCCTGGCGCGAACCGGAGCGACGCATGGCCTTGAGTATGCGAGCATCGCAGTGCTGCACGGGGATATCAATATAGGGCAACACCTCGGGCGTATCGCGAATGGTCTCAATGAGCTCATCGGTCATGCCCTCGGGCTGCAGGTAGAGCACACGGACCCAGACGTTCTGCGGGCGCACGGCCTCGGCGACGGCGCGCAGCAGCTGCGCCAGATTGCGCGGCGAGCCCTCGGCGACGCCCTCATCCGCAAAGTCGGTGCCCCAGATGCCCGTGTCCTGGCCGATCAGCACGATCTCTCGCACGCCACCGGCAACCAAGTCGCGCACCTCGGAAATAATGCTCTCGGCATTGCGCGAGTGATAACGACCGCGGATATACGGAATCATGCAGAAGCTGCAGAAGCGGTTGCAGCCATCGGAAATCTTGACGTAGGCGACAGCGCCCTCGACAGTGCGCTTGACCTGCGGAATATAGGCGGCGATCTCACGCTCGACACCCAGCACGCCATCGATGACCGCCACGATGCCGTCCTCTTCGTCGGCCTTCACAAAGGCAGCGACCTCGGGCAGCTCGTCAGGCAGGTCGTCGCCATAGCGCGACGGCACGCAACCGCACATGACGATGGGACAGGAGCGAACGCCGTCCTGCACCTCATTGGCGAGCTCGAGCGTGGTCTCGATGCTCTCAGACGTTGCGGAGGCGAGGAACGAGCATGTATTGACAATGGCGATATCGGCTTCCTGCGGGTCGAATGCCTCCTCGTAGCCTGCGGCGGTCAAAAGAGAACGCATGCGGTCGGTGTCAACCTCGTTCTTAGCGCACCCGAGGGTGATGTAGAGCACGGAGCCCAACGGTGTATCCATGTTGGAGAGCGGTCCTTTCGAATGATATTAGCGGTAGTTGGTGAACTGCAGCGGCTGGCCGTAGTCCTGGTCGCGCAGGAACTGAATCACGGTCTGCAACGCGTCCTTCGAAGCAGAGGAAACACGCAGCTTGTCGGCCTCGATGGCCACCTTGACCTTGAGCTTTTGGTCCTTGATGTCCTTGTTGATCTTCTTGGCGGTCGCCTGGTCGATACCCTCGACGATATGGCCGAGCACGCGCACGGTGCCGCCCGATGCCGCCTGCGGAGCATCCCACGAGACAGCCTTGAGGTCGATGCCGCGCTTGATGAGCTTGGAGCTCAGGACATCGATGATCTGCTTGGAGACAAAGTCAGCCGGGGCGTTGATCGTAAAGAGCTTGTCGCCCTTCGAAAGCTCAATGGTGGCGCCGGAATCCTTCAGGTCATAGCGCTGGGAAATCTCGCGCGTGGTCTGCTGGAAGGCGTTGTCGACCTCTTGCATGTTGACCTCGGACACGACGTCGAAGCTGGAATCTTTAGCCATGATGTTTCCTTTCGCGTACGAGCGGCTTAATAGCTATCGTACGAATAGTCGGTAGAATCGGTGGGCGTCTGACCGTCAGTTGCGGTATCGGCGCCATCCGTGGACTGGGCATCGATGCCGTCGGTGGTATCGGTACCATCAGTGGTGTCGACACCATCAGAACTTTCACCATTCTCGGAATCAGTCGTCTCCTTCTTGGGAACGGTGATCGTCACACGCGCCACGCCCGAAGTCTTGGTATCGTAACGGACCTTTTCGCCGTTCTTGGTAACGGTGACATCGGAAGGCTTGGACGTGGTGATCTCGATCGAGGACTCGGGCGTGTACTCCTGCTCAAAGGGGCCAGTCGCCTGGGCGCCATAGACCGACTTTCCATCGACCTTGACCTCAATCCACGCGGTCTTTCCCTTGGCAACGGAGACCTTGACCTTCGTTACCTCGTTCTCTTCCTTTTTAGCCGTCGTCTTGGTGGCGTCCGAATCGGTCGACTCATCCGTCGACTCATCGGTGTCTTCGTCCTCGTCGACCGTTTCGGTCTTCTTAGAAGACTTCTTGGTCGTCGTCTTGGTAGCAGTGGGCGTCTCGGGCGTGGTCTCGGGCGTCGAAGATGCGCAGCCGCGCAGAAGTACCACGATGAGCACGATCAGCAGCAGCGTCACGGCACCGATGCCAGCGTAGACGATACGCGGATCGAGCCCGTTGTTTTGAGGAGTACGAGATCCGCCGCGTCCACGACTGGAACTGCTGCGGCCGCCTCCCTGAGGCATACGACCACGATTGCTATCGGAACGACCACGATAGCCACCCTGGCCCTGAAGGCCGCGCTGACCCGAGCGGGGCGCAAGTTCACCGCGGCCTTGATAGCCACGCTGGCCCGAACGCGGAGCCGAAGGGCGCTGGCCACACGGCTGAGACTGAGAGGGAAGACGCGGCGTCACCTGCGTAGTATCGGCATCCGCATAGCCACCGCGAGAGCGTCCGGTGGAGACACCACGGTAACCGCGATCGGAATAGCCGCCGTCGCCGTAGCCGGCACGAGGGTCACGCGCCACGCCGCGGGCAGCGGGGAGTGCACGGTCCTCGGGCATCGGCGCACTGCGGAACCGGTCACGCTGTGAGCGAATCTCCTCGCCCGAACCCGTCTCGGTAATATAACCGGCCTGCTGAGGACGCTGTCCATAGCGGGTCGAACGACCGCCCTGAACCATCAGAAAGCGCCCGTTATCGACCGAGGAACGCGAATTGACGTAGCCGGCGGCGTCCTGAAAACGACCGCCCTGCTGCGACGTCTCGCGTTCGTATGCCATCAGGTCGTCAAAGTAGGCATTGACGACCTCGCGCGGATTGAGGCCCAAAAAGCGAGCATAGCTCGAAATCATGCCCTGCGCATAGCCGCGCGGCGGCATCGAAGCAAAGTTACCGGTCTCGAAAAACTCGATGATCTGCGGCCTGATTTTGATGGTGTTGGCGACCTGCTGAATGGAAAGGCCCATTCGGCGACGCTGCTCGAGCAGCATGTCACCAAAGCGTGCAGCCATCAGAATCCTCCAAACTCACGATCTTCACGTGCCATCTCGGCGTCGACAAATTTCAGCGCGGCAAGTCCCTCCTCGTCCAGCAGAACCTCGCGCGGCTTCGAACCGTCGGGCGGGCCGACGACACCCTTTTCTTCCAGCATGTCCATAATACGCCCGGCGCGCGCATAGCCAACCTTCAGACGACGCTGCAGGCCAGATGTGGAGCCAAGCTGCGAATCCACCACAATATGGGCGGCTTCCCAGATGAGCGGATCATCGTCTTGCGGCTCGGCGACTCCGGTGCGGACAATGCCGCCGCCACCCGCCATGGACATGGAAGCGGGCGCCACGGCAGACAGGATCTCCTCGTGGTAGTCGGGCTCGCTCTGCGACTTGACGAACTCGACAATCTCGTTGATTTCGTCGTCCGAAACAAAGCAGCCCTGGATACGGCGAGGCTTGCCCCAGTCGACCTTGGAGAACAGCATGTCGCCCAAACCGGTGAGCTTTTCGGCACCCATCTGGTCGATGATGACGCGCGAGTCGATGCCCGTGGCGACGTTAAAGGCGATGCGGTTGGTGATGTTGGCCTTGATGAGACCTGTCACCACGTTGGAGCTGGGGCGCTGCGTGGCCACGATAAGATGAATACCGGCGGCACGGCCCAGCTGAGCGATACGAACGATCGACGCCTCGACATCCTTGCCGGCGACCATCATCAGGTCCGAAAGCTCGTCGATGATGATGACCAAGTAGGGCATCTTTTGCGGCGGGTTGTCGTAATGTTCAAACTCGCCGGCGGCCTGCTTTTCGTTGTAGGTCGAGATCTTACGCACGTTGAGACGCTCGAAGACCTTCAGGCGACGCTCCATCTCGGACACGGCCCATTGCAGAGCGCTAGCGGCTTGCTTGGGCTCGGTCACCACGGGCACATAGAGATGCGGCAGACCGTTATAGCCCGCAAGCTCGACGCGCTTGGGGTCGACCATGATCAGGCGAACGTCCTCGGGAAGGGCGCGCATGAGCAAGGTCGTGATGATGGAGTTGATCATGACCGACTTACCGGAGCCCGTGGTACCGGCAATCAGCAGGTGGGGCATCTTGGCGAGATCGGCGACGACCGGCGTGCCCTCAGCGTCGCGGCCGATGGCGAGCTCGAGCGGACCGCCCTTCACATAGGGCAGCACGTCGCCCAGATTGACGTTCTGGCGCTTGCGGTTGGGAATCTCGATGCCCACGAGCGAGGTGCCGGGAATCGGGGCAAAGATACGCACCGACTGAGCAGCGAGCGAAAGCGCGATATCGTCCTCGAGGCTCGAAATCTTGCTCACGCGCTCGCCCTCGCCAGGTTGCAGCTTAAAGGTCGTCACCGTAGGGCCGGCGATCCAGCCGACCACGCGGGCACTGCGGCCAAACTCAAGCAACGTGGACTGCAGCGACTCGGCAGTCTGTTCAAGCTCCTTGTCCGAAGACGCGGCAGAAGCCGACTGCGGGTTGGCATGCAGGATCTCGAGCGGCGGAAGCTTGAGGCCATCCCCTTCTTCGCCCTCGTTATCTGCAGCGTCGTCGTCCACTCCCCCATCACGAGCCGCAGCCGATTCGACAGCACTCGAGGCAGCGCTATCGGCAACCTTGGGATGCTTCAAGAAGTCGGGAATCTGAGGTGTTGCCGAGACAGGATTCACGGCAAACGGCGGCTCGGACTCGTCAATCTTATCGGGGTCGTCTTCCATCGAAAGCTGGCCGGTTACCTGGCCGCGCTTTGCATGGCGACGCGGCAGCAAAGTTGTCTTTGCGGTCTCAATCGGAGTCTCGTCGTCCTCGTCATCACCCTCGGTAAGCTCAATCTCGCTCTCGGACCAAGACGGATCGGGCTCACTCGTATTGAGCTTGGGAACCGTTTTGCCCTTCTTGGCATGTCGGCGCGGCAGCAGCGTCGTCTTAGCGCGCTCAGCCTCCACGGCATCGGACACGTCGACAAACGGATCCTCATCCTCGTCGTCATCGTCCAAAACCGGGTCCGCATCGTTGCCCATGACCGTGGTCATGGCAGCATCAGAGCCCTTTTGACGAAGAATGCTCAGATGCGGACGGGCGACACCAGGCACCGACAGGGCCTCATCGTCACCCCACGGGCTCGCGTTAACATCGGCACGACGGCGTTCGGCAAAATCTGCCGCACGATCGCGGGCGGAGCGCAGCACGCCGCCCACCGAAAAGCCAATGATAACCAGGCCCACGACGACAAGGCCCAGCAGGACTACCATCGCGATAGGCTTACCCAGGGCATTCTGCAGCGCACTCGCAATAAACGCACCGATGTAGCCACCCGAGGCGGACAGATTTTGCGGCGTAAACATGAGGTCACACGAGTTACTCGTACCCGGCACCATCAGCGAAAGAATGGAGACGACGGCGATAAAGACCACGGCGCCGCCCGCAACAGAGCGCACGTTGAGCGGCGAGTCCTCGCCTAAAAAGAGCGTGGCGGCAAACAGCAAGATGACGATCGGCAACACGTAGGCGCCCAGACCAAAGCCTAAGTGGTAGAAACCGGCAACCGCAGCTGTAACGGGTGCAGTCGCCGGCGAAATCACGGCAATAAAGGACGCAATCGCCAAAACGGCAATGACCACGCCGGCGATATCGCGATTGGCTGAGGGCTCGACCAAGGGCTCAAAATCGTCGAAGTCTGCCTCGTGGCCCTTATTGGCACGCAGATGGGAACCGGCACCCTTAGCAGATGCCGGTTGGTTATTGGCCTTATTGCCTTTGGCGTTTTGTGCAGATCCGCGCGCCAAACTAAACCTCCATGACGACCGGGATGATCATCGGACGGGTACGCATACGGCTCCAGATAAAGTTAGAGAGCGAATCGCGCACGGCCTTGCGAATGGCATCGGAACCGCTGCTGGTAAAGCTGAACTTGCCCTTCTCGATCGTCTTCATGATGGCTGCGGAGGCATCCTCGGAGAACTGGTCGTCGATGGCAAACGAAACACCGCGGCCCGAAAACTCGATGGCCTCGATCTTCTTGTGCTTGAGCGAGACGATGGCAACAGCGGTAACCATACCGTCGTTGGCGAGCTTCTGGCGATCGCGCAAGACGATGGGGTCGGTATCGCCGATACGCAGGCCGTCGACATAGACGACGCCGGACTCGACGGGCGTACCGCGCTTGACGATACCGCCGCGCATCTCGAGCGTGTCACCGTTATCGAGGATAAAGATATGGTCGTCCTTGAGACCCATCTTGCGGGCCAGCTGGGCGTGTGCCCGCAGATGCACGGCCTCACCGTGAACCGGCATAAAGTACGTGGGCTTGGCCATGGCCATCAGAAGCTTGAGCTCCTCCTGGCTACCGTGACCGGAGACGTGGACGAGAGCGCGGTTCTTATCCCACACGTCGCAGCCGAGCTTGGCCAGGCTGTTGACGACCTGCTGAACGGCCTTCTCGTTGCCGGGAACAGGAGTTGCCGAGAGGATAACGGTATCGCCCTCGTGGATGGAGAGCGTCTTGTGCTCGCCATTGGCCATGCGGGACAGGGCCGACAGCGGCTCACCCTGCGAACCGGTGCACATGACGACAATCTTGTCGTCGGGCAGGTTATCAATGTCGAAGGCATCGATGATATCAGCGTCGTCGATGTTGAGGTAGCCCAGCTCACGCGCCACGCGGGTGTTCGTGAGCATGGAGCGACCGGTCACAACGACCTTACGGCCGCACTTGCGGGCGGCATCGCAGATCTGCTGCAGACGATGGATGTGGCTCGAGAACGACGCGACGAACACGCGACCCGGCGCATTCTTGATGGCGTGCAGCAGGTTGGGACCAACCTCGGCCTCGGACTTGGTAAAGCCGGGAACCGTGGCATTGGTAGAGTCGGAAAGCAGCAGGTCGATGCCCTGCTTGGCAAAGCGGCTGATAGCGGCATAGTCGGGCGTAACGCCGTCGATGGGCGTCTGGTCGAGCTTAAAGTCGCCGGTGTGCATAACGGTGCCCTGATTGGTGCGGATGAACACGCCCAGAGCGCCGGGGATGGAGTGTGTCATCGAGAAGAAGTCGAGCGAGATGCCGCCGAGGTTGACATGGCTACCGCCCTTGACCTCGCGGAACTTGGGTGCGCGGATGCGGAACTCGGAAAGCTTGCCCTCGATGAAGCCGAGCGTCAGCTTGCTCGAGAAGATGGGCACCTTGTTGTTGAGGTCCTGCAGCAGATACGGAAGCGAACCGGTGTGGTCCTCGTGGCCGTGGGTGACGATGATACCGCGGAGCTTCTCCTCGTTCTCCAGGACATAGGTGTAGTCGGGAAGCACCAGATCGATACCGGGCTGGGAGTCATCCGGAAACATGAGGCCGGCGTCGACGAGCACCATGTCGTCGCCGCACTCGAAGACCGTCATGTTCTTGCCGATGCCATCAAGGCCGCCGAGCGGGATGATCTTCAAGGGAGATGATTTTTTAGCTGCCATAGGTAAGTGTGGTTTCCTTTCTTCGAAACGGGTCTGGAACAACCGACGGGGCGCTTCTGGCAAACCGACCGCCGGGAACGTACAAACATGCATCGCAGAGTCGATGCAATAACTAAAATATGATACCCATTTGCACGAGCACAGACCACCCATGCATCAAAGCCCCATCTGAACCGATCTATCCCGCCGGTCTGGTCTCAGCGGGCCCGGCGCGGGCTAAGTTTCCTGCTCTACAGTCCTGCGCAAGACGGAAAGCGCATTAAGTGCTTTCCTTTGCGTGCGGAACTCGCGATAAACTTAGCCCGTGCCGGGCCCGTTGAAACCAGACCTGCCAAAAAGGGACAGGTTTATTTTGGTAGGTTTTATCTGGGGAGATGCCGACTTGCAGCTATCAACTACGTAGGAATCTGAAAACTACCCAGAAATGTCTAGCCAAATCACAGACAGCACCCCAGCCCTTTTGCTTATCACGGCGTGGGCCGCAGGTAAAGTTTATCGCGAGTTCCGCACGAACAGGAGGCCACTTAATGTGGCCTCCGTCGTGAGCAGGACTGTAGAGCAGGAAACTTTACCTGCGGCCCACGCCGTGATAAGCAAAAGGGCGACCCCGTTAAGGAGTCGCCCTAATTGAGCTACTTATGTGTGGCTGTTACTCGGCGTCGTGGTGGCGGCGGGGCTTGCGGCCTCCGTTGTCGCCGGGACGGCGCGGACGGTCGCTGCGCTCGGAGCGCTCGCGACGCGGACGCTCACGGCGCTGGAAGTGCTCGCCGTCGCCCTCGGAGGCACCCTCGGCGCGAGCCGGGGCCTCGGGCTTGTCAAGACGATCGAGCGAGATCTTGCCGCGATCGTCGACCTCGATGACGACGACCTTGACCTCGTCGCCAACGTTGAGGACGTCCTCAACCTTCTCGACGCGGCCCTTGGCAACGCGGGAAATGTGCAGCAAGCCGTCCTTACCGGGCAGCAGGTTGACAAAGGCGCCGAAGGGCTGGATGGAGACCACACGACCGGTGTACTCCTCGCCCGGCTCGGGAACCTTGATGATGAGCTTGATGCGCTCGACGGCCTGGTCCACGGACTCGCCGGTGCCGCCGACAAAGACGGTGCCGTCCTCCTGGATGTCAACCGAAGCGCCGGTCTCGTCCTGGATGCCGCGGATGACCTTACCGCCGGAACCGATGACGTCGCGGATCTTATCGGTCGGAACCTGGATGGAGACGATGCGCGGAGCGGTGCTGCGCGTGGTATGACGCGGCTCGGGGATCACATCGAGCATCTTCTGCAGGATGTACGCACGACCCTCCTTGGCCTGCTGCAGGGCGCGGGCCAGGATGTCGAAGGTAAGGCCGGTGGCCTTGTTGTCCATCTGCAGGGCGGTAATGCCCTCGGTGGTGCCGGTGACCTTAAAGTCCATGTCGCCCAGGAAGTCCTCGAGACCCTGGATATCGGACAGGACCACGGTCTTGCCCTCCTCCTGGATCAGGCCCATGGCGATACCGGAGACCGGGCGCTTAATGGGCACGCCGCCGTCCATAAGGGCGAGCGTGGAACCGCAGGTCGAAGCCATCGAAGAGGAGCCGTTGGACTCCATGACCTCGGAGACCACGCGGATGGCGTAGGGGAACTCGTTTTCGTCGGGGAGCACCGGAAGCAGGGCGCGCTCGGCCAAGTTGCCGTGACCGATCTCGCGGCGCTTGGGGCTGCCCATGCGGCCGGTCTCGCCGGTGCAGAACGGCGGGAAGTTGTAGTGGTGCATGTAGCGCTTGCCCTCGGTGGGCTCGATGGTATCCAGACGCTGGCCCTCGTTAAGCATGCCGAGTGACAAGACAGAGAGCACCTGGGTCTGACCGCGCTGGAACAGGCCGGAGCCGTGAACGAGCGGCAGGTAGTTGTCCTTCACCATGATGGGACGGATCTCGTCGGCGGCACGGCCGTCAACGCGCTCGCCGGTCTCGACGACCATGGTGCGCATGGCCTTCTTCTCGAGCTTCTTCAGCGCCACGGGAATCTCGCGCTCCCAAGCGGCCTGCTCCTCCTCGGTGAACTCGGCGCGGATGGACTCCTTCAGAGCCTCGACTTTGCCGATACGGGAGAGCTTGTCGGCGTCGCGCAGGGCGGCTGCCATCTCGTCGTAGTGGGCGAAGATGCGCTCCTGGACCTCCTCGACGGGCTGATCGAGCGGGTACTCCTTCTTGACGATGGGGCCGTTGACCTGCTCCCACTCGGCGACGAACTCGTCTTGAGCCTGGCAGAAGGCGGCAAGGGCCTCCTGGCCAAACTTCATGGCGGCGAGCATGTCGTCCTCGGAGATCTCCTCGGCGCCGGCCTCGACCATCGAGATGAAGTCGGCAGAGCCGCCCAGCTCCAGGTCCAGATCGGAGTTCTCGCGCTCCTCGTAGGTGGGGTTGACGATAAACTCGCCGGTCTCCACGTTACGGCCGATGCGCACGCAGGCAAGCGGGCCCTCGAAGGGCACGCCGCCGAGCGTCATGGCCAGGGAAGCACCCATGACGTTGATGACGTCGAAGGGGTTGACCTGGTCGGCGACGAGCGAGGTGGCGACGATGTGCACCTCGTTGCGGAAGCCGTCCGGGAAGCTCGGGCGAATCGGACGGTCGATCATGCGCGCGGTGAGCGTGGCCTTCTCGCTGGGACGGCCCTCACGCTTGAGGTAGCCACCCGGGATGCGGCCGGCAGCGTACATCTTCTCGTTGAAGTCGACGGTCAGCGGGAAGAAGTCATAGTTCTTGCGCTCCTTGGAGACGACCACGGTATCGAGCATCGTGGTGTCGCCCTGCTTGACCAGACAGGCGCCAGTGGCCTGCTTGGCAAGCTCGCCGGACTCAAAGGTGTAGGTCTTGCCGTACAGCTCAAAGGTCTTGGATACGAGTGTCATTGTTCTCCTTTACCCCACAGGCCCCTTGCCTGCGGGCTTCTCATGTGACGCGGGCCCCCTGCCCCCGCCACGCTTCAGAGCGTGATTGTTCACGCCCTTACACAAAAAGAGCGTCCCGCATGCAGGACGCTCTTAGCATGTACAAGTTCGCTACTGAATATTGTCGCGAATGCCCAGAGCCTTGATGAGCTCACGGTACTCGACGATGTCGTTCTTCTTAATGTAGGAGAGAAGACGACGACGACGGCCGACGAGCATGAGCAGGCCACGACGGGTGTGGAAGTCCTTCTGGTGGGACTTCATGTGCTCGGTCAGCTCCTTGATGCGCTCGGACAGGATGGCGACCTGAACCTTGGGGTTGCCGGTGTCGACCGGGGTGTTACCGAACTGGGCAGTCAGCTCCGCCTTGCGCTCTTTGGAAACAGTCATTGTTTCACCTTTCGTTTTGCGTCGCCATCGGGCGACTCGATTCGCCTCGGACTGGGAAGCCGCCGGTGGAGCGAGCAACCAAGGTCGAGGTACCAACAGGCCGATATGTTACCACAAGCATCCCGCGTCTGTGCATCATCACCGACCCAACATGAATTCCATCGCACGGAGGCGCTGATCGGTGTGCGTCGCAGCCCAAACATGTGAAAGCCCCAACAAAAAGGCAGCGGTATGGGGGTCGACCCTCTCGGCCATAAGCGCATCGAAGGTCATGGACATGAGGGCGCGCAGCCACGCGACCTCACCGGTCGACACCAGCTCGGCACCCGGAACGCTCGACGCACACGACCCGCACATGAGCCCGCCGGCCTGGGGCGAAAAATACGACAGCATAGGGTCTCCGCACAGCACGCAAGCCGAAAAATCGGGTCGGTAGCCAACGTGCGATAGCAGCTTAAAGACATATGCCGCCACGAGCAGGTCCATATGCGCCGCGTCGAGCCCGCCGCCCACCAGGGCAAGCGCCCGCTGCGTGATGGCAAAGGTAAACGGGTCCTCGGCGTCCTCGAATGAGCACACACGCGCGACCTCGGCAATCGCGCTTGCGGCGCAGGTCGTCTCGTAATCGGGCGCGGCGCCGAGCGGCGCTTCCATAAGCTCGGCCTGGGAAACCACATCGAGCGAGCGTCCATGTGCGAGCAGCATATCGACGGTACAGAACAGCTCGCAGCGCGCTGCCAAGCGCCCACCGGGTTTGCGCGCGCCCTTTGCCACGGCACGAACCTGCCGACCCCGCTCGTCAAGCATCGTCAGAATCAGGTCGGTCTCTTTGAGCTTCGTCTTATCGAGGACGAGGACCTTCGTGCGATATGTCCGGGAGCCTGCCATGCGCGTCGCGCGTCCTTAATCTTCGGCATTGTAGCCAAAACGGCGAATCTGAGCCTCGTCGTCGCGCCAACCGGCCTTGACCTTTACGTCCAGCTCCAAAAAGACCTGCGTGCCAAAGATGCGCTCAAGATCACGACGGGCATCGATGCCGATATGTTTGATCATCTCGCCGCCCTTGCCGATGATGATGCCCTTTTGGCCCTCGCGCTCGACGTAAATGGTGGCATGTACGCGCAACACCTTTTTGGTCTGCTCGAGCGCATCACAGATCACGCCCACGGAATGCGGAATCTCATCACGGGTGCGGCGCAAGACCTTCTCGCGCACAAACTCGGCAACGAGCGTCTCGTCGGAAGCATCGGTGCCCATGTCCTCGGGGAACCAGCGAGGACCCTCGGGCAAAAAGTGCGCAACGGTCTCGATGAAGGCATCGACGTTAAAGTTCTTGACCGACGACGTCACGATCTCGTCGTCATAGTCCATGAGCTCGTGGGCTGCCTTGAGCTGCTCCATGACCTGTGCGGGGTCGGCCTCATCGGCCTTGGTGAGCACCAGGACCTTCTTGCAGCGGGCGCTCTTGACGCGCTCGGCAACCCAGGCATCTCCCCTGCCGATCGGCTTGGTGGCGTCAATCAAAAACGCGACGACGTCAACATCGTTCAGCTCGAACAGCGCACTCTTGTTGAGCTCGGAACCCAGGCCATCCTTGGGCTTATGAATACCCGGGGTATCGACAAAGACCAGCTGGTAGCCGGGACGATTGACGATGGCGCGCATACGGCGGCGGGTCGTCTGTGCCACCGGCGAGGTGATGGCAACCTTTTTGCCGTAGCAGGCATTAAGTAGCGTGGACTTGCCGGCGTTAGGGCGACCGACCAGGGCCACGAAGCCGCTGCGGAAACCGGGTTCCACGTCACCAAAGCCCATAGGACCGTCGTCCTCGTCGCATAGGGCGTCGAGTTCCTCATCGCTCATGCCCTCAAACGGGTCGAACTCCTCGACTTCCTCGAGCTCCTCAGTATCCACCGCGTCCAGGGACTCGTCGTCCAGAATCTCATCGGTAGGCTGCATATTGTCGGACATGGGACTCCCTTTCTAAATAAAGCCGAGCGCGTGGGCAAATACCAGCAAGCCCACAATCGCGGCGGTGATGGAAAGAACGTATACAGAGGCGGCGGCGATGTCCTTCGCACGCTTGGCCAGCGGATGAAGTTCCTGGGTCGCCAGGTCGACGATGGCCTCCATAGCGGTGTTGCACAGCTCGCCGTGAATCACCAGGCCACAACAGATGATAATCGTGGCCCACTCGGCAATGTCGAGCCCCACGATGCAGCCGGCAACGACGGTGCACACGCCCGCAACGAGCATGACCTTAATGTTGCGCTCGGTCTTGACGGCGGTGACGAAGCCCTCCATGGCGTAGGAAAACGACTTTAAGAAGGACGGATGGTCCTTGTTCGATCCGGGAATCATAGACGGCTCCTAGTCGTGGACGTGGTTGGTGATGGGGCCGACGTGGACTAGCTTGGGGTCCTCGCCGCGCTCGAGCGCCAGATCGCGCAGGATGGCGTCCTCGCGGGCCTCCATGACCTCGGCCTCGTCGTCCTCGATGTGGTCATAGCCCAGCAAGTGCAGCATGCCGTGTACGAGCATCAGACGGCACTCGCCAGCGGGGCTATTGCCAAAACCGGGGGCCTGACGGGCAATAACCTGCGGGGCCAAGATAATATCGCCGAGCTCGAGCGTCTCATCGGCGGGAATATCCTCGTCAAAGGCCGAATCGCACTCGAACGAGAGTACATCGGTGGTGCGGTCGATACCGCGCCACTCGTGGTTGAGCCCGTGCATCTCGTCCTCGTCGACATACGAAAGGGAAATCTCGACTTCACGTTCAACGCCCTCAGCGGCGAGCACAACCTCGCAGATGTGTTCCACCTCTTGCGCGTCGAGCAGCGTATCGAGCTCGGCATCGTTGCTGATCAATACACTCAACGGGACTCCTTTCGGTCGCGCGAGCGTTGCTCACGCATATCATCATAAGCATCGTATGCCTCGACGATACGACCCACCAGGGCATGGCGCACCACGTCGGCATGCTCCAGGTGTGCAAACGCCACATCGTCGACACGGCCTAAAATCCGCTCAACATCGGCAAGGCCGCCACGGCGACCCACCAGGTCGCGCTGACTCAGGTCGCCGGTAATCACGAACTTGGAGTTGAAGCCCAGGCGTGTCAGAAACATCTTCATCTGCTCGGGCGTGGTATTTTGTGCCTCGTCGAGTACCACGAAGGCATCGCTCAGCGTACGGCCGCGCATGTAGGCGAGCGGGGCAATCTCGATCACACCGTGTTCCATAAGCTCATCGGTGCGCTCGCGATCCATCATGTCAAAAAGGGCATCGTAGAGCGGTCGCATATACGGGTCGATCTTTTCCTCGAGGGTGCCGGGCAAAAAGCCCAGGTTCTCCCCCGCCTCGACAACCGGGCGCGTCAAGATTAGGCGACCCACCTCGTGACGCTTAAGCGCGGCGACGGCGAGCGCCATGGCCAGATAGGTCTTACCGGTACCGGCAGGACCCAAGCCAAAGGTGATGGTATGCGAGCGGATAGCATCCACATAGCGCTTTTGCCCGAGCGTCTTGGGGCGAATGACGCGGCCGCGATACGAAAGCAGCACGTCATCGCGAAGCGACGTAGCCTCGTGCTCACCGTCGCGCAAGACGGCTAGGCAACGCGAGACATCGTCGGCAGAAAGGGTACGGCCGGCCGCCGCCTCGCGAAAAGCATGTTCGAAAAAACGCACCACGAGCTCGACCTCGTCCGGGTCGCCGCTCACGGAGATGCTATCGCCACGGGCGACCACGTGGGCGCGAACCAAGCTCTCGAGCGCACGAAGGACGCCGTCGCCGGCGCCCAAAACGCGCGAGGGGTCAATTCCCTCGGGAACGGTAAGTCTAATCTTCGAGGCTTCCATGAACCTCCCTGCGTGCATGGACCAAGCCGGAATCATCGACTCCGATGATAGCAACATCGAGCAGGCACGGGGCTGTAAGTCCACGGGTATCGTCAAGACGGGCATGATGGAACGAGCCGAGTGTCAGGTTGTCACCATACTCGAGCACGGCGCGCTCAACGGTTCCCACGCGACGACGAGCGTCGGCAATGGCGAGCTCCTGAGCAGCGTCGCGCATGCGGCGGCTGCGCTCGGCCATGACCTCAGGTGGTACCTGGTCGGGCATGTCGGCGGCGAGGGTGCCGGGGCGCTTGCTATAGCGGAACACGTGCATGCGCGAAAAGCCCACGCGACGGCATAGCGCCAGCGACTCCTCGAACTCCTCATCCGTCTCACCGGGAAAACCGACGATAACGTCGCACGAAAGAGACGCCTGCGGCAGGTTGGCGCGAATCATACGCACCGTGTCCTCAAAGGCCTCGGCGCTATAGGGACGGCCCATGCGATGCAGGGTCGCCGTGCAGCCAGACTGCACGGGCAGGTGCAAAAACGGGGCGATACGCTGCGGATAGCGAGCCATAACCTTAAGCAGGCGCTCAGAGATATCCATGGGCTCGACTGAGGAAATGCGCACATGCGGAATAGACGTGCGCTCCATAATGGCCTCGAGCAGCTCATCGATTTCGACATGTTCATCGGTCGCGCTCTTGCCATCGTAGGCACCCAGGTTCACACCGGTCAGCACCACCTCGGGCACGCCGGCCTCCTGGGCCTCGCGAACTTGCTCGAGCACGGACTCGACGGGCACGGAGCGCTCGGGGCCGCGTGCCTTCCACACAATGCAATAGGTGCAGCGATGGTTGCAGCCGTCCTGAATCTTCACGCCCAGGCGAGAGCGACCGAGCGCATCGACCACCTCGCCATCACTGCAGGCTGGAACACTATCGGACTCAACGCCCAGCACCTCGCAGACACGTTCGGCGACATCCATCTTGGACGGCTCGGCGATCACGCGATCCGAAAGCTCCAGCAGTTCCTCGGGATGCAAATTGACCACGCATCCGGTCACGACCACATAGGGGTCGTTTGGATGGGCCAGCGCATGACGGACGGCCTTACGGGTCTTGGCCTCGGCCTCGCCCGTAACGGCACAGGTGTTAATGACGATCAGATCGGCATCCTGGGGCTCCACCATGGCAAAGCCCAGGCGCATAAGATCGGCAGTGATACGGTCAGACTCAACCCGGTTGACACGACATCCGAGGTTGACGACGGAAATATGGGGTGCGAGCACGCGGGCTCCTTAATCGAGGATATCGTCGAGGGCACTCTTGATACGGTCGGTCACCGACTTCTTACCGGAAGCGACGTCATCGCCCATCTCATCGGCAAAAGCACGGAGCAGCTCGCGCTGCTTATTGGAAAGATTGGTGGGAACGACCACGCGCAGTTGCACGATCAGGCGGCCACGCGAACCGCCACCGCCAATGCGCGGCATGCCGTAATTATTGACGCTCACGGTGTCGCCGTACTGGGCACCGGCGGGAACCGTCACCTTAACGACCTCGTCGGGCATAATGCCCTCGACCTCGATCTCGCAGCCGAGCGCAGCCTGTGCAATCGAAATATCGCTCACGAGGTACAGGTCGTCACCGTTGCGCTTAAAGCGCTCGTGGTCGGCGACGCGCACGTTGACAATCAAGTCGCCCGAAGGCTCGCCGCGAAGGCCGGCCTCGCCAAAGCCGCTCACACGCAGCTGGCGACCGGTCGAAACGCCGGCGGGAATATCGATGTCGATCTTTTCATGCGAAGGCGTGCGGCCCTGACCGTCGCAGGTCTCGCAGGGATGGTCGATAACCGTGCCCTCGCCATGGCAGTCGGGGCAAGGCGAGGAGGACTGAACCTGGCCCAGGAACGAACGCTGGACCGTCGTGACATAGCCCGTACCGTGGCAGCGGCCGCACTGCTTTTCCTGTGCACCCTCGGCCCTACCGGTGCCATTGCAATCCTCACAGGGAGCAAGGCGGTCATAACTAATCGTCTTTTTGCAACCGAGCGCCGCCTCCTCAAGGGTCACCGAAAGAGAGATGGCCATATCGCGGCCGCGACGACGCTCACGACGGCTGCGGGCGCCACCGCCGGCACCGCCGCCAAAAAACGACGAGAACAAGTCGTCCATGCCCATGCCACCAAAGATATCGTTGATATCGACGTAGCCCGAACCACCAGGGCCGTCGACAGTGCCATAACGGTCGTAGTTAGCACGCTTCTGCTCATCGGAAAGAACGGAATAGGCCTCGTTGAGCTCCTTGAACTTGGCCTCAGCATCGGGGTCGTCCGAAACGTCCGGGTGTACGGTACGGGCCTTCTTTAGAAACGCGCGCTTAATCGTCCGCGCGTCGGCATCCTTGTCAACGCCAAGTACCTCGTAGTAATCCCTATTTTCCGACACGACCGAATCCTTCCAACTTTCATTATTGTCACAGTGCGTCCTATACCCAAGCTGGGCCGACCGCAAACAGAGGGTTTGATGTTATTGCATTTGATACGGCGAAAGCATGGCCCGTTGCGAGCAGCTCGCAAACCAAACAGACACGAGCGCGAACATGAAGCCGTTGGCAAAACCGTTGGCAAACTGCATCGCACCACGCTTCCACCACAGCAGGCTGCGATGAAGCACACCGTCCGAAAGCACCATGAACAGGCCCATGGTAAACGGAATAAAGCACATCACGGCAAAGGCCGAGAACACGCCCGAGATGGCCGACAGCACCAAAAACGGCGCCACAATGCCCATCAGGTAAAAACCGGTACGAGCTTTGCCTTCCAAGCGCTCGGCCTCAACATGGGCGCGGCCGACCAGGTCGCCGCCCGCGGCACCGTTGGTGCCAGCATGACCCATGCCGCTAATGCGGACCTCGTCGCTATCGTGCGTGCCGGCAGGAAACTCAATCGTCTGCTCGGAGGTTACGCGAGTACGACCGCTGCCACCGCAATCGGGGCAGGGGTCGGCCACGACCTTACCGGAACCGCCGCACTCGGGGCAGACCGACTGGAACGTGCCCGCACCAAACAGGAAGGACAGGTCAACGTCGATGTGGCCGCGGCCGCCGCAGCTCGGGCAGGTATGGGCATGCTCAGACGAAACGGAGCCCGAGCCGCCGCAGTTGCTACAGGTGTCGAAGCGCGTGTAGCGGACGGTCTTGCGGGCACCGCCCTTGGCCTCCTTGGCGTCGAGTTTGATATCGACGACCACGTTGGCGCCGTTCTCGGGATTGTAGGCAGCCTGCCCACGACGCTGCTGGCCCCAGGCACCGCCAAAAGGAAAGCCGCCCTCAAAGGGATTGCCAGAACCCGTGCTGCCGGCGTAGCCGCCACCATAGGGAGATGCCGTAGGAGCACCGGCAAAGGGATTGCCAGAACGCATGGCGTCGTAGCGCGCACGTTTTTGCTCATCCGAAAGCACGGCGTAGGCCTCGGAAACCTCTTTAAACTTTTCCTCGGCATCCGGCTCTTTGTTGACGTCCGGATGGAGCTTACGGGCCTTTTGCTGAAAGGCCTTTTGAATATCACGCGAGGTGGCGTCCTTGGAGACGCCCAGGATCTCGTAGTAATCTTTTTCGTTCATCGTCGCCATGCGCGGCAACCTCCTGCTCACAGCAGCGTATATATTCCGGTAATTCTACCCGAGCGGCTTAAGCTAGATCCCAAAACAGCTCGAACAGAACATTTCCATCGAGCCAGCCCAGGTGGGTCGGCGCCAGTCGAGCGCGAACGCGGCCCGAGACGACATCTGCCGAAGTAAAGGGTCCCTCATGGACCCCGAGCGCCTCGGGCAACCAAGTGGCAAGACCCAATTCGAGCGCGCGATCGCAGGCAGCTGCCAGCTCGCCCGTTGGGATGACGCAAGCTGCACGAACCAACAGGTCGGACGCAACACCGCGCGTCATGCGACAAGCGAGCATCAGGTCTTCGGCCGAAGCCTCGCGCTGCGACAGATATTCGGCCTCGAACGCCGTCGCGTCATCGTCGCGCTGAACCAAGCGCACACGGTACGCATCGCCTCGAGAAGGCGCGCCAGGGAACAACATAGCCAGGTGATCGAAATCCTCGGCATCGAGCATACCCGCGGCAGAGCGTCCTAGACCCAAATAGCCCTGTCCAGTCCAATAGGCAATGTTATGGGCGCACTCATGGCCGTCGAGCGCGTAGCTCGCCACCTCATACGGGTGATAGCCGGCGGCACCCAGGAGCTCGTGTGCCACGTCCATGCATGCGGCCTGAAAATCCTCATCAGGCTCGAGCGACTCGTCACGGCACGCCATGCGATAAAGGGGCGTCCCCTCCTCGAGCGTGAGCGGGTAGACCGACACATGATGCGGAGCCGCCGCCAGCACGCCATCGAGTGTGCACTGCCAACTCGCCGCCGTCTGCCCGGGAAGGCCACACATAAGGTCGCACGACACATCGAGACCAGCGTCCTTCACCGTCGCGATAGCCGCAAGTGCCCGATTAGCATCGTGAATGCGGCCAATAGCAGCCAGCTCGATATTGTCGAGGGTTTGCACGCCCAGAGAAATGCGCGTGAAACCCGCCTCGGCAAGCGCCGGGGCGAGCTCAGCGGTCAACGACTCAGGATTTGCCTCGCAGGTAAATTCAACGGGCTTGCACCACATGGAGATACGACGGGCAAGTTCTACCAGGCGCTCCCCTGCCAGCGACGGCGTGCCGCCGCCTACGTAGACTGTGCGGATCTGCCTGAGTGCCCCAGCGTTGCCAAAGGCATCGAGCCGCGCATACAGCTGCTCAAAATAGGCATCGAGCGCAGCGTCCAGGTCGCACGGGGCAAAGCTGCGCGAGTCAAAGTCGCAATAGCGGCATTTTTGAGCGCAAAACGGCACGTGCACATACAGCGCGGTAACGGACACCTTTAGGCCTCCAGCGGATGAGCGGGCACCGACTCGCCGGCGGCAAGCGCGGCCTCGCAGGCCACCACATCGCGCTCGATATCATCGACCAGCCCCATAAACTCCTCGTATGTGGAACAGCGCACCACCTGGGCGCGCCAAGCGGCTGCATGGGGCATACCCTTTAAGTACCAGCTTGCATACGTACGGGCGCGCGACATAAGCGGCAAAAGCTCGTGCGTCAGCGTCAGGTGTTCGCGCAGGGCGCCCAGGCGCTCGACCGAGGAGCGAGAAGGAACCGGCGTGCCATCGAGTGCAAGGGCTCGGGCATCGCCGAACACCCACGGATTGCCGTAGATGCCGCGCGCGATAAATACCGCGCTGGCACCCGAATTGCGCAGATGCTCCGCGGCATCCTCGGCAGTGAACACGTCACCCGAACCAATCACGGGAATCTCGACAGCGTCGGCAACCTCATCGACGACCGACCAATCGGCCTGGCCCGTATAGAGCTGCGTGGCACAGCGACCATGCACCGCCACCGCTGCGGCCCCCGCCCCCTCGAGCATTTGGGCAAACGTCGCGGCATTACAGTCCTCGGCATAAAAGCCCTTGCGGATCTTCACGGTCACGGGAACGTGTGCCACGCCCACTGCCGCCTGGACGATTTTCTCGGCCAGGTCGGGCGTGCGCATGAGCGCCGAGCCCTCGCCCTTGGTGACGACCTTGCGAGCCGGGCAGGCCATGTTGATATCGATCAGCGACAGGCGATCGCCCACGCGTTCCTCGACGGCAGCGACAGCGCTCGCAAATTGATCGGGCTTGGAGCCAAAGAGCTGCACGCAAATCTGCTGCTCCTCGTCGGCCGGCAGCACCAGACGCCACGTCTTATTGCTGGCATAGGCAAGGCCCGCCACGCTCACCATCTCGCTATAGGCAAGATTGGCACCGCGGCGGCGGCACATAATGCGATACGCGGGATCGGTCACGCCCGCCATGGGAGCCATAAGGAACGGCTGCTCGGCATAGGCGCCCAGCAGCCGCGTACTGTATTCAGAAAGCGCCATGGTCCTACTCGTCCACCTTGAGGATCGCCATAAAGGCCTCCTGCGGGACCTCGACCGAACCAATAGCCTTCATGCGCTTCTTGCCCTCTTTTTGCTTTTCGAGCAGCTTGCGCTTACGCGAGATATCGCCGCCATAGCACTTGGCCAGAACGTCCTTGCGGCGCGCCTTGACGGTGGAGCGGGCGATGATCTTGTTGCCGATGGCGCCCTGAATAGGTACCTCGAACAGCTGACGCGGGATGATCTCCTTGAGCTTGTCGCACAGGCCGCGGGCCAGGCCATAGGCCTTGTCCTTGTGCACGATAAACGAAAGCGCGTCGACCTCGTCGCCCGAAAGCAGGATGTCGAGCTTCACAAGCTCGGAGGGACGATATTCGTTGAACTCGTAGTCGAGCGACGCATAGCCCTTGGTGCGGCTCTTGAGCTGGTCAAAGAAGTCCAGGATGAGCTCGGCAAGCGGCATGTCAAAGCGCATCTCGACCGATTTGCTCGTGAGGTGGATCATATCGGTGGTAACGCCGCGGTGCTCGATAGCGAGCTGCATGACAGCACCCGTATACTCGGGCGGGCAGATGATCTTGGCCTTGAGGTAGGGCTCCTCGATACGCTCGATGCGCGTGGCCTCGGGCAGGTCCTGCGGGCTGCGGACATCGATCATCTCGCCGTCGGTCTTGTAGACGTGATAGTCCACCGAAGGGCTCGTGGCGATAAGGTCCAGGTTGAACTCGCGCTCCAGACGCTCCTTGACGACCTCCATATGCAGCAGGCCCAGAAAGCCCACGCGGAAGCCAAAGCCGAGCGCCACCGAGGTCTCGGGCTCCCACACCAACGACGGGTCGTTGACATGCAACTTATCGAGCGCGTCACGCAGGTTCTCGTAGTCCTTGTTATCGATCGGGAACAGGCCCGTATAGACCATGGGCTTGGCCTCGCGGTAGCCCGGAAGCGGCTCGGAGCAGGGATTCGATGCCCACGTGAGGGTGTCGCCCACACGCACGGCCTCGGGGTCCTTCAGGCCCGTGACCACGTAGCCCACCTCGCCGACCGTCAGCGCGTCGACCGGCGTCTCGGCGGGACGCTTGACGCCCACGCCGTCGACCAAAAAGTCGCCCTCGGCCTGCATCATGCGCAGGGTATCGCCCTTTTTGATGGAGCCGTCAAAAACACGGACCGTGGCAACCACGCCGCGGTATTCATCAAAATAAGAATCCAAGATGAGTGCTTTGAGCGGCGCATTCGCATCGCCCTTGGGCGGCGAGATCAAGAAGACGATGGACTCCAGCAGGTCGTGGATACCCTCGCCAGTCTTGCCCGACACGCATACGGCATCGTCGGCAGGGATCGCGAGGTCGTCCTCGATCTCGGTCTTGACCTCGTCGGGGTGTGCCGACGGCAGGTCGATCTTGTTGATCGCGGGCACAATATCCAGGTTGGCGTTCATGGCGAGCGTCGCGTTGGAGACGGTCTGCGCCTCGACGCCCTGCGTGGCGTCGACAACGAGCACCGCGCCCTCGCAGGCGGCCAGCGAACGCGAGACCTCATAGGTAAAGTCCACGTGGCCCGGCGTATCGATCAGGTTGAACTGATACGTCTCGCCGTCGTCGGCGTCATAGGACACGCGGACGGCATTGGACTTAATCGTAATGCCGCGCTCGCGCTCGATATCCATGGTGTCGAGCAGCTGCGACTCCATGTCGCGCTCGTCGACGGTATGGGTGAGCTCGAGGATGCGGTCACTGATCGTGGACTTGCCATGGTCGATGTGCGCAACAATCGAGAAGTTACGGATGTGGGAAATGTCAATTGAAGTACTCATGTGGACTATCTTACCCGAGGGGCACAAAAAATGGAGCCTGTTCCATAAAACAGGCTCCATTTATGCGCGTAATCTGTGTGGTGTGAAATTTACAACTTAGGCGTTGATACTGTTCACGAGCTTGGCAAGACCGGACTTGCGGTTGGAAGCCTGGTTCTTGTGGATAACATGCTTGGCAGCAGCCATGTCGAGACGCTTGGTGACGGTCTTGAGGGCAGCCTGGGCCTTCTCGGCGTCGCCCTCGGCGACAGCGGACTGGACGTGCTTGGTCAGCGTCTTGAGCTCGGACTTGACAGCCTTGTTACGCATGCGAGCTGCCTCATTGGTGCGGATACGCTTCTTCTGAGACTTGATGTTTGCCACTTCTGGAGTTCCTTTCGAGTTCCTTGCAAAAAATGTATGACACCTCTGAGACACGGTGAGGTCATGCAAGCGCCTACTATAGCACGCTCCCCCTCAAAGGGATAGAACGAATTTGTCAAATAGGCAGGTATCATCACGATTTTCTCAAGATGTTCGTAATCCAGAGCAAAAGCGCGGTCTCAGAATCGGCCGAACCCTTGAGCGCGAGCTCCACATCAACGGCACCCTCGAGCGCTGCGACGAGCTCGGTCATCGAAAAACGACGTGCCCAGGTCAGGTGATTTTTGACCTGCCAGGGCTGAAGTTTGAGCGTCGCGGCGAGTTCACGCCCCTGCCCACGAGAGTCGAGCGCCTTGGCGACGATCAGCTCACGAATGCGACCGCATAGCAGCGTGTAGGTCCACACGTAGCTCTTGGAGGGCAGAAGCTTAAAGAGCTCGAGCGAACGCCGCATATCGCGAGCCGAGACGGCGTTGAGGAAGTCCCAGGGCTGAACCTCGGCCGTACGCACGATCCAACGCTCCACGTCGGCAAACTCAATCTGGGGCGCCTCGACCATCTGGGAGAGCTTTGCCAGGTCGTTATCGAGCATGCGCGTGTTTTCGCCCGAGCGCGAAACGAGCTCCTCGGCGGCCGCCGTCGAGATCGACTTGCCGTGCTGCGTCGCCATCTGCTGCACGCGGCGCGGTAGCTCCCAGCGCTTGGTACCCGAGCAATCGACGATAGCCTTCTTGTCGATTTTGGCGATCGCCTTATACAGGCGCGTGTTCTTGGCAAGCGAGTCGGCGATGATGAGACAGACCGTTGTGGGGCTGGGACTCGCCAGATACTCGACGAGCGGCTCCGAAACCGCCTTGGCAAGCTTTGAACAGCCATCAAGGATTACCAGGCGAAACTCGTTGCCCATGGGAAAGGTATTGAGCGATCCGATAATGGACTCGATATCGGAGTCTTTGGTCATGTCGCGCTCGTCGAGGTTGAACTCGACCATTCCCGACTTTTCCAGACGCGCTTTCATACGCGAGACGGCGTGATCGCGCTTGACGCCGTCGGTACCGACGATCAGGTATGCCGGCAGCAGACCGGTTTCGGACATTGCGCTCCCCTCCCGCAGGCCTTCGTATTCATTCCGTGCCATTCTAGCCCAGGGGCCCACCACACGCCAACGATGTCGTCACGGTCGCTGGCATCGCATCGCAAAACCATTCGCAGTCGGCGCGACGGTAATGTCGCCGTGTTCGATAGTGCACGCGAACACACCGCCCGCTTCCTTCACGGAATCGATGCAGGCATCGGACGGATGGCCGTATCGATTCCCCTCGCCCGCGCTCGCGAGGGAAAGCTCGGGCTTCAGGACGTCCAGCAACTCACCATCGACTGAAACCTTGGAGCCGTGATGCCCAAGTTTAAGTACATCGATATCCCCCACCTCCTGCACGAATTCCCGTTCTTGGTCGAGTTCGGCATCACCGGTGAGGAGCATGCGCAGGCCCATGCCTTCCTGAACATAAGAGAGCAGCAGGACAAGCGAGTCCTCATTTCCCTCGCCATCCACGGACTCGAATGGCCACATCACGCGGGCGCAAAATGAGCCGATGTCGACCATATCCCCACGGCGCACCTGTCGATACTCCACGCCAGGTCGGTTCAATACCTCGACAGGAGCATCCTCCAGCGCTTCGGCCGCCACGGCAATCGTTCCAACCGAAAACTGTTCGAGCACGGCAGGCAGACCACCCCAGTGATCCTCATCCCAATGCGTCACAAAGACGGCATCGATATGGTGCACGTTATTGCGAACCAACGCCGCTACCACGCGCTCGTCGACCCCGCAGTCGACGAGCGCTACTGCGCCGCCCTGGCGGATAAGAATCGCATCGGCCTGGCCCACATCGAGCACCGTCACCGAAGGCGGAGCGAATCGATCCCAGTAGACGTACGGAATCGCAGCCAAGAGCACCAGACATGCAAACCCCACCGCCATAGGCCGTGCCTGAGGGCGCGGCCACCAGACCAGGAGAACCGCCAGCAAACACGGCGCTAGGTAAATCCACATGCTATCCGGCGGCACACTCACGGATGCACCCGGCACGGCGGCAAACAGCTGCTCGAAGAACAGCGTGCAACGGGCGGTAATCATGGGCACAACGAGCGCCCAAGTGCGCAACGGCGCCACGAGCGAAAAGGGAACCAGCACGATCGACACAGCAAGCAGCAGACTCACCACCGGACCGATGACCGCATTTGCCAGCGGAGCAATGAGCGAGAACGTACCGAAGGCAGGAATGGTAATGGGAAGAGTCGCCAGCTGCGAGCACAGCGTGACGGAAAGCATGCTGGCAATGCCCGATGGCACACCCAGCTCACCCATAGCGTAGGTCGCATAGGGGCAAAAGCACAGGATGGCTAAGACGCTGGCGCATGAAAGCTGAAACCCCATCTCGAACAGCACCGTCGGCCGCAGTAGCACAAAGATGGACATGGTTACGAAGAGTGCCGATGCGCCGTGCCGGCGACGGCCCGCGCCGTTTACGACAAGCGTCGCGAACACCATGCAGCACGCACGCACGGCCGAGGGAGACGCGCCCGTAAAGGCAGCGTAGCCTACAAGCGTTATCGCCAATATCGCCCGCTGAAGGCCACGTGAGCACCGAGTCTTTTGCAATACGCCCTCAATTACAAACCCCACGATAGCCAAATGGCTGCCCGAGACGGCGATAAGATGCGCCGTTCCCGTCACCGAAAACCAGTCGCCCGCCGGCTGGGCGCGCAGCTCGGCCGAACGACCGCAGACGACACCGGCTATGAGCGCACGCGCCGGGTCGGTCGCAGGCGCGATGGAAGCAAGCAGCCCATTTCGCAGCCGAGGCAGCGGCCCCGGAGAGCCCTCATCGACCGACACAATCCGAACGGCTTTAACCTTGCGCACCTCGCCTCGGAGCATGCGCGATCGTCCATGCGCATCGTTCTCAAAACGTGAAACGCGACCGATAACACGCACGTGCGCCCCGACCTTGAGCTCGCGGCCACACGATAGGCGAACCGTTGCCAAGCTCTTGCCGTCCGTGCGTGCCTCGCAAGTATAGGAATACACGTCGTCGTTTATGGATGGATCACCCTGCACGACAAACTCGAGGCTGCTTGCCGCTCGACCATCGAGCGCCTTCGAGGCGCTGAGCGCGCCCACAGCCCACCACGCCGAGACGACCGCTCCCGCCACGAGACCGACGGACGCGGCATACAGCCACCGCTTAAAAGGGGCAAACCGCGCACAAGATTGAGCCAGCGCAACGAATACCGCCGCCGCAACGGGAATAGCCCATAGCGGCCCGAACGCTGGCGCCTGCTCCCCCAGTAGCGCATCAGCGGCCAAGTTGAGCACCAAGGCGCAGCTCACGCACATGCCGACACACAGGGCCATCGTCCACGGAATCAGGGGCCGCGGAGGCATCACATGCTCGCGCTCGGTCGCACTCATACGCAGATGCAATCTTTGATTTTGGCAAGCTTCTTCTCGCCGATTCCCGACACACGCATCAGATCGTCAACCGAGGCAAAGGCACCGTTCTTTGTCCGCTCATCGATAATCGACTGAGCCATGGAGGGACCGATGCCCGAAAGCGTCTGCAGCTCTGCCGCGCTTGCCGTATTGATGTTTACTAGGCCTTTTGCGCCACTCACGCCCGATGATGCTGAAGCCCCACCATCGACACCGGCTTCCGCAATGGACGCCCGCTGTTCCCCTACCGTTGGAACGTGAATCTTCTGTCCATCGATGACCTTAGATGCCCGATTGAGCCCCGTAACGTCTGCCTCGGGCGCCAGCCCGCCGGCGGCATCAATCGCCTGAGCCACCCGCGCGCCGTCCTTGAGGCGATATACACCGGGCGACACAACGGCGCCATCGACATCGACATAGACCTCTGCCGCGGCAGAAGCCTTAGTCGAAGATCCTTCGGATGTCTTTCCGCTCGAAGCATCGCCGGATCCCGGCTCCACTAACGAGCCCGAACCATCAGTGCGCTCAAACGACACACCGCCGGCACCGCCGCCAAGGTTCGCCATCGCCAAGCCGCTCGCCATCGCAATGACGCCCAGCATCGCCACCACCACTGCCTTATGACCGAGCAGCTTGCCCGCCCAGCGGTCCATCTTTTTGACCCGTTCGTGTTGTTCGCGCTGCGCCATAGCAAAACCTCCCAACAACATCGTGTCAGGAAAAGAGCCCTGCAACAGCCATGCTTCAAAACCGGTTATCGCGGTCAAACCAAAAGCCGACCAAAACCTTGCACAAATCTGTCCATTTATTCAGGCACACGTCAGCAAATGAACACTTAGTCGCAAAATGCCCAGATGGCAAAAAACCGACGATGCAGGCGCATCGTCGGTCTATGCACAAATTTACTCGTGATCTTGGTAAATCTCACGCGGAGCAAGCTCCGAATGTTTGCGTTTTAAGGTCTTAGGCGCCTTATACGTGTTGCTATCGAAGTCGATGTACTCGGTCTGCTTGAGCAGACGCTCGATCATCTCCTCGTGATCGAACAACTCCCAGGCCTCATGCACGGCATCGAGTTTAGCATGCGTCTCGGGACGGCGCGGCATAAACAGCGTGCAGCAGTCGGGAGCGGCCTCAGTCGAGATATCGAACGTACCGATCTCCTCGGCGCGCGCGATGATCTCCTGCTTGTCCGAACCGATGAGCGGACGGAACACAGGGATCTTCACGGCCTCGTTGACGGCCATGATGTTCTCGAGCGTTTGGGAGGCAACCTGCCCAAGTGATTCGCCCGTAACGATGGCCTTGGCACCCTCGATGTGTGCAATGCGCTCGGCAACCGAATACATAATCCGGCGATACATGATCACACGCAAGTTGCTGGGGCAGGTGACCGAAATCTCACGCTGGCAGTCGCCAAACGGGACTACGTACAAGCGGCCGATCTGGACACCCGGTGCAAGCGCACGGATGATATCCTGCACCAAATACTCGCTCGTATCGGGCGTCTGCGGACGACCGGAGAAATGCACCGGCACGCACACCGCACCGCGACGCGCGAGCATCCAGGTCGCCACCGGAGAATCGATACCCGACGACAGCAGCGTCACGACCTTACCGGCAGAACCCACCGGCAGGCCACCCACGCCGCGCTCGGAACGCGCATACACATAAACGCTGCCCTGGACCACCAACACATGCACCATCGCATCGGGGTCGTGCATTTGAACCTTTTTATCGGGGAAGGCCTCACACAGCACCTCGCCCACCTGACGATTGATATCAATCGAGGTGAGCTCATAGTCGGTGTTGGAGCGCTTGGCGTGCACCTTAAACGAATCGAAGGAACCAAACTCGCGCAGCGCCTTCACGGCGGCGGCGCAGTACTCCTGCGGGTCGCGGTTGGTGTGATACGCCAAAGACACACGAGCAACGCCGGGAACGGTGCGAATGACACGCGCCGCCTCGTCGGCCTGATGCTCGTTAAAGGTCACGAGGATATAACCGGAAATTCGAGACACGGCATTCACGGAAAAGGCGGCCAAGGCCGCCTTGATGTTATCCATGAGGATATGCTCAAAATGTGCGCGGTTCTTGCCCTTCAGTCCAACCTCGTGATAGTGGACCAGGCAGACGCGAGCTGCCATTTAGGCTTCAGCAACCTTGTGGCCGAGCGCCTTCTCGTAACGAGCCTCATCGTAAGAGATGTCGCCATCGACAATCTCGTCCATAGCCATCGAGATAGTATCGGCACCGGAAAGCCCGATGGTGATGTCATCGACATCCTGGACGGCAAGCACGCGATTGTGCTGGCCACGCAGCATGCTATTGATGTCGCAGGCGCGCTTGGAGGCAAGCGAAGCGAGCAGGAAGCGGTTGTGATCGGTCTTCTCCAGAAGATCGTCAATGCAAGGCTTTACAACGGACACGGACCTCAGATCCTTTCATGCATATCGAGAACGCGAACGAGCTCATCGGTCGCGCGGTCGAGATCGTCATTAACCACGACGTCGTCGTAGCGGTCGGCAAGGGCAAGCTCATCGGCGGCGTTTGCCATGCGCAGCTCAATCGTCTCGGGCGTCTCGGTACCGCGACCGACTAGACGCTCGCGGAGCACCTCAAGCGAAGGCGGCTTGATAAAAATCAGCACGGCCTCGGGGAAACGCTCCTTCACCTGCAGGGCGCCCTGGACATCGATCTCCAAAATCAGTGACGCGCCCGAGGCGAGCTTGGATGTGACCTCGCTCACCAACGTGCCGTAGCAGTTACCGTGGACCTCGGCCCATTCAACAAACTCACCGTTTGCCACGCGGCGGTCGAACTCCTCGCGCGTCAGAAAAAAGTAGTTGACGCCGTCGACCTCACCTTTGCGTGGTGCTCGCGTGGTAGCCGAAACCGTCAGGCCCAGGTTCGAGCGGAGCTCGCGCACACGAGTGACGAGCGTGCCCTTGCCTGCGCCTGACGGTCCAGAAATCACAAAGAGCTTGGAATCCTGAGCGCTCACTTATTTGGTCAGCTGCTCGAGGAGCTGCTCGCGCTGACGGACGCCGAGGCCCTGGACGCGACGGGTAGCGGAGATACCGAGCTCCTCCATGATCTTGGCGGCCTTGGCCTTGCCATAACCAGGGAGAGACTCGATGAGGGTGGAAACCTTCATGCGGGAAGCGATGGGGTCATCGGAGTTGAGCACGGACTCGAGGGACTTCTCGCCCTTCTTGATCTGCTCGCGAAGCTCAGCGCGGGCGTGACGTGCGGCAGCAGCCTTCTCAAGTGCCTGCTTGCGCTGCTCGTCGGTAAGCTGAGGGAGTGCCATTCGAACCTCCAAATAGTTGGGTTATATCTGATGCAGTAATTGGCATTTTAGCACGTCAAACGCACTAAATGCCCAATCGACGGCTCCATAGATTAGACGATACCTACGAAAAGTGCAATATGCGGAGGTCAAAGTTAAGCCCCTGCCCTGCGATTCCACACAAAGGGTAGGAAAGTTTTCGCAGGTACAGGGGCATATTTGTGCTAATGATACCCAAAAGTGGTGACTTGAGGGAATCTTTTAGGCGACGTTTTCGACCAGCTCGGAAACAATAGCGTCAAATGCGGCAACCGGATCGTCGGCACCAGTAATGGGACGGCCCACCACAATGTGGCTTGCGCCACGCTCGATAGCCTGGGAAGGCGTCGCCACGCGAGACTGGTCACCAAGAGCGGCACCCATCGGACGCACACCCGGAGTAACGATCAGGGTATCGGGACCCAGCAGCTCACGCATGTCGTGAGCCTCCATCGGCGAGCACACGATGCCATCGATGCCGTTGGCCTGAGCAAGCTTTGCCAGGCGGACGGCCTCCTCGGCCACAGGCGACTCGACGCCGATCTCGCTCAAGGCATCCTGATTCATGCTCGTGAGCACGGTGATGGCAACGAGCTTGGCGCGGTCCTCGCGCGCCTCCTCGGCACCCTCACGGCAGGCGGCGAGCATAGCACCCGAACCCAAGCCGTGAACCGAAAGCAGGTCGGCACCGGCAAGCGAGGCCGAGCGGGCGGCACCGCGAACCTGATGCGGAATATCATGGAACTTAAGGTCAAGGAAGACCTTAAAACCCAGGTCCTTGAACGTCTTGACGATCTCGGGGCCCTCGGCGTAATAGAGCGTCATGCCCACCTTGAGCCAGGCGGCATGGCCCGAAAGCTCATGGGCGAGCTCGAGCGCACGCTCACGGTCGCAGTCGAGGGCGACGATAACACGGTCGCGGGCATCGGTCTCTAGCATTCGAAAGCACCTACCAGCTCGTTGATGTCCTTCACGCCCTGGGACTCAGCCCAAGCCTCGAGCTCATGCGCGATCTTGAGCGAAGCACACGGATCGACAAAGTTGGCCATGCCGACCGACACGCAGGTGGCACCGGCCAGGATAAACTCAGCCGCATCCTCGCCGGTCATGACACCGCCGACACCGTTGATGGGGATATCGACGGCCTGGGCAACCTCCCAGACCATACGCACGGCGATGTGGTGGCACAGCGGGCCCGAAAGGCCGCCCTTGGGCTTGGCCACGCGGGACTTACGGGTATGGACGTCGATGGCCATGCCCTGAATGGAGTTGATGACCGAAAGGCCGTCGGCGCCGGCAGCCTCGAGGGCCTTGGCGATCTCGGCGACGTTGACCGGCGCCATCTTCACGAACAGCGGCTTATCGGTCACCTTGCGGCAGGCAGCCATAACGGAAGAGGCGCCCTCGGGCGTGGAGCCCATGGCGGCACCGCCGGCGGCGATATTAGGGCAGCTCACGTTGATCTCGTAGCCGGCAGCCCAGGGGCACAGCTCGACATACATCTCGAGTGCGCGGACAAACTCGTCAACAGAGTGACCGGCAACCTGGCAGATGACCTGGCAGCCGTCCTTGGAAAGCTGCTCCAGCCAAGGGCCGGACTCACGGGCAAAGGCGGCAACGCCGGGGTTCTGAAGGCCCACCGAGTTGATCATACCGCCGGGGATCTCGGCCATACGGGGTGCGGGGTTGCCGGGCCAGGGCTCGGCAGCGCAGCCCTTGGTGGTGATGGCGCCCAGCTGGGAAACATCGAAGAAGTTCTGGAACTGCCAGCCGTAACCAAAAGTGCCGGCTGCGGTGTTGATGGGGTTTTGCATCTTGACGCCGCCGAAATCGACGGCCATGTTCACGGTACCCACTAGAAGACCACCACCTTGGAAGCATCGAACACGGGGCCGCACATGCAGGCGCCCTTCATACCGTCAACCGTCTCGACGTTACAGGTGTTGCAGGCGCCAAAGCCGCAGCTCATCATGCGCTCAAGCGACACCTCGCAGTACACACCGGCCTCGGCGGCAGCGGCGGCGACCTTCTTCATCATGACGGCGGGACCGCAGCTGGCGACATAGTCGTAGCCACCCTCGCCAAGCAGCTCGGCGGCCGGATCGGTGCAAAAACCATGCGTGCCAAGCGAGCCGTCGTCGGTGCATACATTAACCGTGGCGCCCAACGCGCGGAACTCATCGATACCCACGGCCTTGGACGCGGTGCCAAAGCCCATGCACACGTCGACGGCCACACCCTGCTCGGCAAGCATGCCCGCCAGGCAGAGCACGGGCGGGACACCGATGCCGCCCGCCACGAGCAGCGCCTTCTTGGCGCCCTCGGGCACCAGCCAGCCGCGACCGCCAGGGCCCAGCAGGTTAGAAGTGGAACCAGAGGCCATCTGCGACAGACGGCGGGTGTCGTCGCCCACGACGGTGTACCACAGCTCGACGGTGCCGGCCTGGGCGTCGGCGCGATAGAAGCTCAGGGGCACGCGAAGCAGCGAGGACGCATCGCCGGGCACGGCGATGTTCACAAACTGACCGGGCTTGAGCGCACTTGCAAGCTTGGGGGCCGAGATTACGAGCGAGAAGATGCCCTCGGCGATCTCCTGGTTCGAGACGACCTCGAAGTCGTGCATGCGTGCAGTGGAAGGTGTGGGCATAGACGCTCCAATCCCCCATGCGGTTGCATGGTCAAAACGAACAGAAAGCGCGGCACCGCAAGGGCACCGCGCACAAAAGCGATAAGGCTATGCTAGCAGATGCAGCCGTCGGCGAGCGTCTGCTTACCGCCGACAAACACATCGGTGGCACGACCGGTGAGCGTGCGGCCGGCAAAACCGGAGTTCTCGGCGCGCGACTCGTAACCGTCCTCGCCGACCGTCCAAGTGGCGGACGTGTCGAACACGGTCAGGTCGGCGACGGAGCCCACCTTGACCTGAACCTGGTCGAGGCCCAGGATCTCACGCGGTTTGATGGCCATGAGCTCGACCATGCGGCCCATGCTCATCTTGCCCGTATTGACCAGCTCGGTGAGCACGAGCGACAGCGAAGTCTCGAGGCCGATCATGCCAAAAGGTGCAAGCTCGAACTCGCGGGCCTTCTCCCACGGGGTGTGGGGAGCGTGATCGGTGACGATAACGTCGACGGTACCGTCGATGACGCCCTGACGGATGGCCTCGGCGTCCTCCTCGGTACGCAGCGGCGGATTGACCTTGAGCGAGGTGTTGTAGGTCTCGTCCAGGTCGTTCTCGGTCAGGAACATGTGGTGCGGGGTGGCCTCGCAGGTAACCTGAACGCCAGCGGCCTTACCGGCACGCACGATCTCCAGGCCATGGGCGGTTGAGATGTGCTGGATGTGCAGCTTGGCACCGGTCAGCTTGGCAATCTCGATGTCGCGGGCGATCTGGAGCTCCTCGCCGGCAGCCGGCCAGCCCTCGAGAGCCAGACGGGTCGAGACCTTGCCCTCATTGATCTGGCCGTGGCCGACCAGGTCCTCGTCCTGGCAGTGGCTCATAAAGACCTTGCCGAACATCTTGCCGTAGTCCATGCAGCGGCGGAGCATGCCCGCGCCCTGCACGCCGCGACCGTCGTCGGTGAAGGCGACGGCGCCGTGGGCGACCATATCGCCCATCTCGGACATGGCCTCGCCCTTAAGACCGCGGGTCATGGCGCCCGACGGATAGACGCGGCAGTGACCGACCTCGGCAGCACGGGACTTGACGAATTCCACGACGGTGCCGTTATCGGTGACGGGATCGGTGTTGGGCATGGAGCACACGCCGGTAAAGCCGCCCTTGGCAGCTGCGCGGGTGCCGCTCTCGATGTCCTCTTTGACCTCGTAACCGGGCTCGCGAAGGTGAACGTGCATATCCACCAGGCCGGGGACGAGGTACTTGCCGGAAAGGTCGCGGACCTCGGCCCCCTCGACGGCGAGATTCTCGCCGACCTCGGCGATCTTGTCGCCGTCAATCAGGACGTCAACGACACCGTCAAGCTCGACGGACGGGTCGACGACGTGGGCATTCTTAAGAAGCAAGGCCATTATCGGCACCTCCAAGCAGCAGATACAGGATAGCCATACGCACGCAGATACCGGCGTAGACCTGCTCCAGGATGACGGAGCGTTGCGGGTGGTCGGCCATATAGGAGTCGAACTCGACGCCGCGGTTGATGGGGCCCGGGTGGCAGATGATCGCATCGGGCTTCATGAGCTTCTCGCGATCCTTGGTCAGGCCGAAGAGCTTGTGGTACTCGCGAATGGTCGGGAACGGGGCGCCCTCGAGGCGCTCCTGCTGCACGCGCAGCATGTAGACGACGTCCAGCTCGGGCAGGACGGAATCGAGGTCACTCGTCACGTGGTCGCAGCCCAGGACCTCGGGCGCCGGCGGCAGCAGCGTGCCGGGAGCGACGGCGTAGGTCTCGCAGCCCATGATCTTAAGGGCGGGGATCAGCGAGCCGCAGACGCGGGAGTGCGCGATATCGCCGACGACGGCGACCTTCAGACCGTGGAAATCACCCTTGTGCTCCCAGATGGTGTACAGGTCGAGCAGGGCCTGCGTGGGATGGTTGTGCTTGCCGTCGCCGGCGCAGATGACGCTCGCAGGCGAGTTCTGCGTGACGATATAGGGAGCGCCGGCGTGCTTGTCGCGCACGACGATGCAGTCGATCTTGTAGGCGTTGAGGGTCTCGACGGTGTCGACGAGGCTCTCACCCTTGACCGTAGAGGTCGAGGAGCCGCCGAAGTTGAGGCTGTCGGCCGAAAGACGCTTCTCGGCAAGCTCGAAGGAGCTACGGGTTCGCGTCGAGGGCTCGTTGAACATGTTGACGATGGTCTTGCCCTTGAGCGTGGGAACCTTCTTGATCGCACGCTCGTTGACCTCGGAGAACGCCTTGGCGGTCTCGAGGATGAGCTTGATGTCCTCTTCGGAGTACTCGGTAATGTCGATCAGGTGCTTATGATTGAACGCCACGGTACTACTCACCTCCCAGCGGCGCGGAGCCCACGCGGGAACCCGGCGCGACGTCGTTGATCTCGACGGCGGTGTGGCCGTCGACTTCTTTCATATATAGGTGCACGTTCTCCTCATGCGACGAGGGAACGTTCTTGCCGACAAAGTCCGGCGAGATGGGGAGCTCGCGGTGGCCGCGGTCGACGAGGACCGCCAGCTCGATGCGGCTCGGACGACCCAGGTCCATGACGGCGTCGAGAGCGGCGCGGATGGTACGGCCCGTATACAGGATGTCGTCCACCAGCACGACGCGTTTGCCGTCGACGCTAAAGGGAATGTTGGTGGCGTGGATCGCGGGAGCGAAATTGGTAGCGTAGTCATCGCGGTAGAAGCTGATGTCGAGGCTGCCGAGCGGAACGTCGACGCCCTCGATCTCCTTGATCTCCTCGACGAGCTTCTTTGCCAGAAGGTCGCCGCGCGTGACGATGCCGACCAGAGCGAGGTCTTCACAGCCCTCGTTGCGCTCGAGAATCTCGTGCGCGATGCGGGTCATAGCTCGATTGACGGCGGTCTCGTCCATGATGACCGCCTTGGGGGAAGTCGTGCCCATCGATCTCCTTCCTCACATGTCTTGACTGCTGACACAGTCAAAAAAAATAGATGCCCGACCGCTTAAAGCGGACCAGACACCCACAGGAAGGGCTGCTCTTTGGCAGCTATGTAATTCCATGTGGGTATCTCGTACCCCTTTAATGGTCAAGGTATAGTGTAGCCAACCTCGAGCGTAATTGCGAGCATAAATACAAAGCAATCCATAAACGGGCGCAGGCGCTCCATAAACCTATATATATTTGTGGGACGAACTTGAAAACCTCGGTTCGAGCTGGCATAATCCCCTCTGCTGCACGCAAATCGGATCTACGTCCAGGGCCGTGGCGTGCGCACTATCGCCAAAAGAGGAATATCTCTGTGTAGATTGCGCACAGGGAGCGACTTCTGTGCTATAGTTCAGGCTTGTTTGTTAACGCGACATGTTCGTTTGTCGCCCAAGGAGGGTCAGTTATGTCCAAAGTTTGCGAAGTTTGCGGTAAGCACCCCGTTGCCGGTCGCTCCATCAGCCACTCTCACCGCGTCACCAACCGTAAGTTCCGCCCCAACATCCAGCGCGTCTACGTCGTCGTCGATGGTCACCGTCGCAAGATGAACGTTTGCTCCACCTGCCTCAAGTCCGGCAAGGTTGCGCGCTCCTAAATAAGGTCTTACCAACAAGTACCTCGGACTCTCCGGGTCAAAGACCTCGCGTTCACATAGAACTTACCAAGGGCGTCCTCCCCTACGGAGGGCGCCCTTTTGCACTCATTGGGGACAGACTTACATAAGTGTTTTCACGCATTGGGGACAGACTTAGATGAGCGCTTTCCTAAGCTCGCAGCGCATCGATGAACTCACGGCGTTTCGATCGGCCCCAATCCATACCTCACGCCGCCTCTTTCCAGCCTGTGGTGGCCTTGGTTACGCTCGTAGCGCCGATACCGGTGATACGGGCAATTTGCTTGACCGTGAGATGCGCCCGCCTGAGCCTCAGCAGACACGCATCACGTTCGGGACGAGGCAGGGCCTTGAGCAGCGCAGGATCTATGCTCGGCAACACTTCGTGCGCGACGGCAAGGGCATCCTCATCGGGGATCCGCCGGCGTGGAAGAACCCCCACTGACCAGATGCGCCCAGCAACTTCCTTGAGATGCTCGCAATAGCAACGGGAGCCTCCGACAATATCGAGCATGGGGGCCGCATCGCAGATATCAAAGGGATCATAGCCCAGCTGATATGCCTTGTAGCTTGACCAGCGGTATGCCTCGAGTGAGTCGAGCGCACCTTTCACGGGATTGAGATGAATATAGTCGAGCAGCTGCACCGCCTGCGTGTCCGTCTCAACAGCGACCCGCGAATAGCGATTGTCAAACAGATGGCCCGTTCTTCCCGTTTTCCCATTGAAATACTTAGCATACGCCGTCAGTGCGCACTGCATTGCCTTTGAAAGGTTGTCATATGGGTCATCAACCATCAAATGGAAGTGGTTGTCCATAAGGCACCAAGCCAACACCGCCACTTTATGACGCGCAAACCTGTCCGAGATGTCCGATAAGAAACGATAACGGTCGGAATCATCTTCAAAAATAATCTGTTTGGAGTTGCCACGGTCAAAGACGTGGTAATAGCCGGTGAGCGAAACGGCGCGGGCACATCGGGGCATAGCCTCTCCTTTCAAAACTGTACAGGCAACACCTAAAAGGAGAGACGCAACGCGAAATGCTGAGCCTGTAACCTATTTATATCCAATGAGCGGCAATAACAGGCCCAGAACGGCAAAATGGCAAAACGATGTCTGTCCCAAATGAGTGAAAGCACTCATGTAAGCCTGTCCCCAATGAGCGGGGCGATGCAGCAGAAAGATTGTTTTAGTTGAAACGTTTCATTTTGTTGAAGCGTTTTAGTGTGCCTTTTACAGGAATCTTGCCACTCACCGAATTATTTATTGCTATCATGCAAGGCGTAGGGTAAATCTCCGATCGCAAGGAGACACAAATGGTGAAAAAGTCACCGGAAAACACTACTCCCGCAATTGTGGACAATGTAGAGGCGCTTGAGGCTAAGCTCGCTCAGATGCGAGAGGCCCAGGCGCTTTTTGCTACGTACACGCAGGAGCAGGTCGACAAGATCTTCTACGAGGCCGCCATGGCCGCCAACAAGGCTCGTATCCCGTTGGCGAAGATGGCCATCGAGGAGACCGGCCGCGGCGTTCTTGAGGACAAGGTCATCAAGAACCACTACGCCGCAGAGTACATCTACAACGCTTACAAGAACACCAAGACCTGTGGTGTCCTGGAGCGCGACGAGGCCTACGGCATCACCAAGATTGCCGAGCCCATCGGCATCGTGGGCGCCGTCATCCCGACGACCAACCCCACCTCCACCGCGATCTTCAAGACGCTGATCAGCCTGAAGACCCGCAACGCCATCATCATCTCCCCGCACCCGGCTGCCGCCAAGTGCACCATCGCCGCCGCCAAGCTCGTGCTTGACGCCGCCGTCAAGGCCGGCGCCCCCGAGGGCATCATCGGCTGGGTCGATGTCCCCTCCATCGAGCTAACCAACATGGTCATGCGCGACGTCGACATCATCCTCGCCACCGGTGGCCCGGGCATGGTCAAGGCTGCCTACTCCTCGGGCAAGCCCGCCCTGGGCGTTGGCGCCGGTAACACCCCGGTCATCATCGACGACACCGCCGACGTGCTGCTCGCCGTCAACTCCATCATCCACTCCAAGACCTTCGACAACGGCATGATCTGCGCTTCCGAGCAGTCCGTGACCGTCATCGACAGCATCTATGACCAGGTTAAGGCCGAGTTCCAGAAGCGCGGCTGCTACTTCGTCAAGCAGGGTGCCGAGATGGAGGCCCTGCGTGGCGCCATGTTCAAGAACGGCGCTCTCGATCACCGCATCCCCGGCATGGCTGCCGCCAAGATCGCCGAGCTCGCCGGCATCGAGGTTCCCGCTAAGACCAAGATCCTGATCGCCGAGGTCACCTCCACCGATCCGGCCAAGGAGGAGTTCTCCCACGAGAAGCTCTCCCCGGTCCTGGCCATGTATCACGCCAAGGACTTCCAGGAGGCCGTCGACAAGGCCGAGCACCTGGTGCTCGCCGGTGGCCCGGGCCACACCGCCTCTCTGTACGTGCACCCCGCCCAGGCCGAGAAGATCAGCCTGTTCGAGCACGTCATGAAGGCCTGCCGTATCGTCATCAACACCCCGTCTTCGCATGGCGGCATCGGTGACCTGTACAACTTTGGCATGAAGCCGTCTCTGACCTTGGGCTGCGGCTCCTGGGGCGGCAACTCCGTCTCCGAGAACGTTGGGGTGAAGCACTTGATCAACGTTAAGACTGTGGCCGAGCGCCGTGAGAACATGCTGTGGTTCCGCGCTCCCGAGAAGGTCTACTTCAAGAAGGGTTCCACGCCCGTCGCTCTCGACGAGCTCGGCACCGTCATGGGCAAGAAGCGCGCCTTCATCGTCACCGACCAGTTCCTCTTCAAGAATGGCAACACCCGCGCCATCGAGGCCAAGCTCGACGAGATGGGCATCGCCCACGACTGCTTCTACGACGTCGAGCCCGATCCGTCGCTGCAGTGCGCACGTCGCGGCGCCAAGCAGATGGCTCTCTTTGAGCCGGACGTCATCATCGCCGTCGGCGGTGGCTCCGCTATGGACGCCGGCAAGATCATGTGGATGATGTACGAGCACCCCGAGTGCAAGTTTGAGGACATGGCCATGGACTTCATGGACATCCGCAAGCGTATCTTCACCTTCCCCGAGATGGGCAAGAAGGCCTACTTCGTCGCCGTCCCGACCTCTTCGGGTACCGGCTCCGAGTGCACGCCGTTCGCCATCATCACCGACAAGGAGACCGGCATCAAGTGGCCGCTTGCCGACTACGCGCTGCTCCCCAACATGGCTATCGTCGACGCCGACAACTGCATGACCGCCCCGCGCGGCCTGACCGCTGCCTCCGGCATCGACGTCATGACCCACGCCATCGAGTCCTATGTCTCCATCATGGCTTCCGACTACACCAAGGGCCTCTCCGAGCGCGCTGCCAAGCTCGTCTTCGAGAACCTGCCCTCCAGCTTCGAGAACGGCGCCAAGGACCCGCACGCCCGCGAGGAGATGCACAACGCCTCATGCATGGCCGGTATGGCCTTCGCCAACGCCTTCCTGGGCCTCAACCACTCCATGGCCCACAAGCTCGGCGCCTTCCATCACCTGCCCCACGGCATCGCCAACGCCATCATCCTGACGCGCGTCATGCGCTACAACGCCGCCGAGGCTCCCGTCAAGATGGGCACGTTCTCCCAGTATCCTTACCCCAACGCGCTGCACAACTACGCCGAGATGGCCAAGTACTGCGGCATCGAGGGCAAGGACGACAAGGAGGTCTTCGAGAACTTCATCACGAAGCTCGAGGAGCTCAAGGACTTCATCGGCGTCAAGAAGACCATCGCCGACTACGGTGTTGACGAGCAGTACTTCCTCGACACCCTCGACGAGATGACCGAGCAGGCATTCAACGACCAGTGCACCGGCGCTAACCCGCGCTACCCGCTCATGAGCGAGATCAAGGAGCTCTACCTGGACGCCTACTATGGCCGCGAGCCCCAGGACTACGCCGTCTGCTAGTCTTTAGCACGGTTATTTGCGGCGGGGGTGCACGGGTGTACGCACGCCCCCGCCGTTGCTTCTATCGCATCGTTGAAAGGATGCAATCATGCTGCTTCCCGATTCCAAGACCGAGCTCGTCCGTCGTGGCAACAAGGTCGTTTACGACCTGGGCGACAAGATTGTCAAGGTCTTTAACGAGACCAAGCCCGTCTCCGACGTGTTCAACGAGGCTTTGAATCTTGCCCGCATCAATGAGTGCGGCATCCGCAGCCCCAAGGCGCTCGAGGTTTCTCAGCTCGAGAACGCCAACGGCTGGGCGCTTGTGACCGAGAAGGTTACTGGCACCACCCTCGCCGACAAGATGGCTGCCGAGCCCCAGCGCTTTGGTGAGTACCTCGAGATGTTCGTCGACCTCCAGATCGAGATCCATGGCTACACCTCCCCGCTGCTCAACCGTCAGCGCGATAAGTTCGCCCGCATGATCGACAGCCTTGATCAGCTCAATGCCACCACGCGCTACAACCTTCAGGAGCGTCTGGACGGCATGACCAAGGAGTTCAAGGTCTGCCACGGCGACTTCAACCCCTCCAACGTCATCGTTGGCGACGACGGTCAGCTGTACGTCTGCGACTGGGCACATGCCACCCAGGGCTCCCCTGCTGCCGACGTTGCCACCACCTACCTGCTCTTTGCCCTCAGCAGCAAGGACCAGGCCGAGGCCTACCTGGAGCTCTACTGCGACCGCGCCGACATGCCTATGCAGGTCGTGCGTCAGTGGACGAGCATCGTCGCCGCTTCCGAGCTCGCTCGTAAGCGCAACGTGAACGATGAGTTCCTTAAGAACTGGATCGACGTCGTCGATTATCAGTAATATCTGAGCGATTTATTTCGCATCGGAGGCACAAAAGGGAAACCCCGCAGCTCGCATGGGCCGTGGGGTTTTCCTTTTAGATATCGAGGATGCCACAAGATAATAGGATGGCCCCACATCTCCCCAATCTGGAGAAATGCGGGGCCGCCCCGTATATCGAACTACAAGCGAATTCGCCGATTAACGGCGGGCAGCCTTAACAAGCTCGGCAACCTTGGCGACGATCTCGTCAATCGCCACGTCCTCGCGCTCGCCCGTGGCACGGTCCTTGAGCTCGACGGTGCCATTCTTAAGGCCGCGTTTACCAAGCACGACCTGATACGGGAAGCCCATGAGGTCGTTGTCGGCAAACTTAAAGCCGGGACGCTCATCGCGATCGTCGACGACGACCTCGATACCCTCGGCGCACAGACCGTCGACGATCTGCTCACAAACGGTAGCGCACTCCTCCTTCTTGGGATCGAGCGGAATCACCGCGACCTCGTACGGGGCAACGGAGACCGGCCAGACGATACCGTGCTCGTCGTTATGCTGCTCCACGACGGCAGCGAGCGAGCGGGACACACCAACGCCGTAGCAGCCCATGATGAGCGGCTTCTCCTTGCCATCCTCGTCCATAAAGGTGGCACCCATGGCCTCGGAATACTTGGTGCCCAGCTGGAACACCTGGGAGACCTCGATACCGCGAGCAGCAGAGAGCGGCTTGCCGCAGTGCGGGCAGGGATCGCCTGCAACGACGGTAACCAGGTCGGCCCACTCGTCAACGGTAAAGTCACGCTCGGGGCAAGCGCCGGTAAAGTGATAGTCAACCTCGTTGGCGCCGCAGGCCCACTGCTTAGACTCACGCAAGCTCTCGTCGCACACCAGACGGATGCCCTCGGGCAGGTTAACCGGTCCGATAAAGCCCTTATGCAGACCGTAGGTCTGGAGTTCCTCGTCGGTCATCATGCGATAGCCCTTGCCAAAGACGTGCTCGGCCTTGCAGTCGTTGAGCTCATGATCGCCCGGGACAATGGCCACGACAGGCTTGCCCTCAGCGTCGATGAGTGCCAGCGACTTGCGCGTGCCGTTCTCGGGGAAGCCGAAGAACTTTGCAACGGCCTCGATGGTGCCCATGCCCGGGGTCTCGACCTTGGTGAGCGTACCGTCGCCGGGGCCCTCGGTCACGACGACCTTGGTGCTTGCCGCCTCGTCGTCGGCAGCAAAGCCACAATCGTCGCAGTAGACCAGCGAAGCCTCGCCGGCGTCAGCAAGAGCCATGTACTCGACGGAGGTGTCGCCACCGATCTCACCGGAATCGGCGACAACGGGCAGAGCCTTGATGTAGCAGCGCTCGCAGATATTGGCGTACGCCTGCTTCATCTTGTCGTACTCCTCCTGCAGACTCTCCTGCGTAGCGGAGAAGCTGTAGGCGTCCTTCATGATGAACTCGCGACCGCGCATCAGGCCAAAGCGGGGACGGAACTCGTCGCGGAACTTATCCTGGATGTGATAGAGATTCACCGGCAGCTGCTTGTAGGAACGCAGTTCATTGCGTACCAGGGCGGTCACGGTCTCCTCGTGCGTGGGACCCAGCACAAACTCGCGGCCGTGGCGGTCATCAAAGCGCACGAGCTCCTTGCCATAGGCATCGATACGGCCGGACTCACGCCACAGCTCGGCATCGACCATAATGGGCATCATGAGCTCCTGGGCACCGGCAGCGTCCATCTCGTCACGCACGATATTCTCGATCTTGCGGATCGAGCGCCATGCGAGCGGCAGATAGGAATAGAGACCGGCGGCCTCCTTGCGGATCATGCCGGCACGGAGCAGCAAGCGGTGGCTGGCGAGCTCAGCGTCGGCCGGATCCTCTTTGAGCGTCGGAGCATACAGCTTAGACATATACATTGCTCGAGTCATTTATTTCTCCTCAATTAGCTTGTCGACCTCGGCCATAAGCGCATCGACAATTTGGTCCTCAGCTACTTTACCAATGATCTGGCCGTGCGAAAAGAGCAGGCCCTGACCTCGTCCACAGGCAACCCCCAAGTCGGCATCAGAAGCCTCGCCGGGGCCATTGACCGCACAGCCCATCACAGCGATCGAAAGCGGCGCCGAATAGTTCTTAAGCCGCTCGGTGACCTCCTCGGCGATTGCGATGAGATTGACCTGGCAGCGCGCACATGTGGGACACGAGACAATCTCGGGGCCACGGCGACGCAGGCCCAGCGACTGCAGAATACCCCAAGCGACCGGCGGCTCCTCAACCGGATCGGCCGTAAGCGAGACGCGCATGGTATCGCCAATGCCCTCGGAGAGCAGGATGCCCAGTCCCACCGAGCTCTTTATGGTGCCCTGCAGCTTGGTCCCCGCCTCCGTCACGCCCAGGTGGAGCGGAACATGCGGTATCTCGCGCGACAGAGCGCGATAGGCATCAAGCGTTGTTGCCACGCTATGGGCCTTGGCGGAAAGCACGATGTTGGTAAAGCCGCGGTCCTCAAAGTGCCGCACAAAGCGCTCACTCGACATCACGAGCTTCTCGGGCTGCGTAAGCTCGTCGCGCTCGGCGATATCCTGCTCGAGCGAGCCGGCGTTGACGCCGATACGAATCGCACAACCCGCGGCGCCCGCAGCATCGATCACCGCATCGACCTTAGCCCAATCGCCGATATTACCGGGATTGATGCGCAGCTTGGCGGCACCAGCCTCGACGGCGCCGATGGCGAGCTTATGGTTAAAGTGAATATCTGCAACGATCGGCACTGGGGACTCGGCACAGATGGTACGGAAGCCCTCGAGCGCGGCCTCGGTGGGTACACTCACGCGCACGATATCGCAGCCCGCCTGCGCCAACGCGCGAACCTGCCCAAGCGTTGCCTGAGCATCGGCGGTATCGGTGCAGGTCATAGACTGGACCACGACCGGCGCGCCGCCGCCGATCTGCAAGCCGCCCACATGCACGGGGCGCGTCAGCTCGTGCGGCAAAGAATGGGATAGAGACAATCCAAGCACTCCCCTACAGAATAAATCGAAGGATGTCGGAACGAAGCATATAGACAAACAGCAATGCGAAGAGCGCGACGCCCACATAGCTCACGATCGTCTGGACCTTGAGCGGCAGCTCGCGGCCAGCAATCTTTTGAATGATCTCAATTAGCAGCTTGCCGCCGTCGAGCGGCGGGATGGGCAGCAAGTTCATAAAGCCCAGTGAGAACGAAATGAGCGCGGCAAACGACAAGAACGTGATGGGACCGGCAGCAGCTGCCTGCGAGGACATGACGCTAATACCCACGATCGAAGAGGACTGATCGAGGATCTCCATCGTATGCTGCGGCTGGAGCAGGCGCATCACGCCCTCCGCTGTCTGCGCAACATACGAGAAGGAAAGGCGCGCCGAGGTGATGGGGTCCAAGCGGACCACCTGCGTAGAGGCATAAACGCCCAGACGTTCATCCTCTTTGAGTGCGACCGAGGTCGAGCACTGCTTGCCATCGCGCTCATACTCAATAGCAATATCGTCCTTACCGGCGGCCTTACCGATGGCATCGTAGACGTCCATCCAAGTGGAACATGAGACACCGTCAACCGAAAGGATCGCATCACCGGACTCGATACCCGCCCTGGCGGCAATAGACCCCTCGTCAACCTGACCGATCACGTTGGTATCGATCGGCACGGTGACACCCGCAATGGAATAGATACTCATAAGGAGCAAAAAGCCCGTCAAGATATTGACAATAATGCCCGCGAGCAGCATAAAGGCACGCTTGAGAAAGCCTTGGCCAAGATAGGTGTGCGAACGTTCTTGCGCAAGGAACTCGGCCTCGCCGCACGGCAGCTCCCACACATCGCCCTCGGCAGTTGAATGTTCGCGATCGAAACGGCGACCGTCAAAGGTGGTATAGCCTGCCGTGTCTCGCGGCAGCGTCTGATACTTGGTGGGATAGTAGCTCGGCGAGGGCTTCTCCCCTTCCTCATACCAGGGTGCGATGGAGCCCCAGCCCAGCAATAGGGCGCATGCCTCGAGCACATCCTCCTCGGAAAGCTCGAGCTCGACAGCAAGATCGGCCACGGTCACGCGACCATGACGATAGATAGCCGCGAGCACGCGATCGGCGCACGAGACGTCGGTCGGGTCCATACCGCAGATGGCAGCGTAGCCACCCAGCAGCAGCGGGGTCACGCCAAACTTGGTTCCAATGCGACGCGACGTGTAATGGATGTCAAAGCGGCACGGCAGGCCCAAAAAGAACTCGGTCACACGGACGCCGCAGGCACGAGCCGCCAAAAAGTGGCCGCCCTCGTGCAAAAACACGAGGACGGAAAGCATCAGCAGGCCCCAAAAGACCGATGAGAGAACGCTCAGAACAGTATCCATAAAACGAAAAAGCAATCCTTATGGGTTAGGAACGGGTTGCGACGAGCACCTGCGCAGCCTTTTCACGCGCCCACGCATCGATGTCGCGAAGCTGCTCAAACGAATCGACCGCCTGAATATCGTGGGCATCCATGCAGGATTCCACAATGCGATCGATATCGGTAAAGCTGCAGCCATCGTGCAGGAAGGCATCGACGGCGACCTCGTTGGCGGCATTGAGCACGCACGGCATGGTGCCACCCGTCTTGCCGGCACGCTCGGCCAGTGCCAGACAGCGGAAGGTATCCATGTCGGCAGCATCAAACGTGAGCTGCGCCAACTCGCGAAAATCGATACGAGGCGCCGGGGTATCCCAACGCTCGGGATACGAGAACGCGAACTGGATGGGAATACGCATGTCGGAAGCACCGAGATGCGCCATCACGGAGCCGTCGGCGAACTCGACCATAGAGTGAATCTTGGACTGACGCTGCACGACCACGTTAATGAAATCGAGGTCGCAGTTAAACAGATGCATGGCCTCAATACGCTCCAGGCCCTTGTTCATGAGGGTAGCGGAGTCGATAGTGATCTTGGCACCCATGGCCCACGTGGGATGTGCGAGGGCATCGACACGCGTCACGCAATCGAGCTCGTCGCGCGTGCGGCCAAAGAACGGACCGCCCGAGCAGGTGAGCCAAATACAATGAGCCTCGCGCGGGTTCTCCCCCAGATAGCACTGGTAAATGGCGGAGTGCTCAGAGTCGACCGGAATAAGCTGGCCCGGTTGCGCCAACGGCATAAGCAAGTCGCCACCGACGACGAGGGACTCCTTGTTGGCAAGAGCAAGGCGCTTATTCGAGGTCAAGGCCGCATGGCTCGCCTCAAGACCGGCAGCGCCCACAATAGCGACAAGCACGCAGTCGACATCATCGCGACGCGCGAGCTCGCAAACCGTCTGCGCGCCAACGCCGAGCTTCGTTCCCTCGGGCAACTCCTGCAGCACGGCGTCATCGCCATGAGCGACATCGGCCACGGCAACCGCCGGAACCGAAAACTCGCGGGCAGCGGCAACGAGCTCCGAGGTGCTGGAATTAACGGACAGCGCCGTCACCTGTAGGCGATCGGCATGCTGGCGGCACACATCGAGCGCCTGGGTGCCGATAGAGCCCGTACAACCCAGGATGGCAACACGGAGGCGTCCATCGGGGCCATACGTCGTCTGGAATGACATTACAGCACACCTCCGATCATCAAAAGCAGCTGCGCGGTAATGCAGCCAAAGATAAGCGAGTCGCTACGGTCAAGCATACCGCCATGGCCCGGGATAAGATTGCCGGAATCCTTGACGCCCACGCCACGCTTGATGCGTGACTCGATGAGGTCGCCGATAACGCCCAGGACGGACACGACCACGCCGCACAGCAGCGCATAGGGCAGGCTGAGCTTGTAGAAGTGCGTCGCCCACAGGATGAGCCAAATCAAAACCGAGCCCAGGATGCCACCAACAAACCCCTCCCAGCTCTTTTTGGGAGAGATCTTGGGAACCATCTTGTGCTTGCCGATACGGCTGCCCACGATATAGGCAAACGAATCGGAGACCCAAAGGGACGCGCAAACGCCCACCGAAAGCAGAGCGCCGGCAAAACCGGGCACGGAATCGCGCAGCAGCACGATAGCCGACAGCATAAAGCCAGTGTAGATGGGACCCATGAGCGTCACGGCCACATCAGAGATGCGGGTACGCGGCGACCAGACATACCAAATGCCCACCGCGAGCATCAGGGCAAAAAGCAGGGCATTCAACAACATCGAATCGCCCAACGCCGACAGCGGAAAGAGCACGGCGGCAGCGATACCCATACGCTCGTTCGCCATCTTGCCATCGAGCCTTGTCATACGGAAAAATTCATAGCAGCATAGACCGCTCATGACGGAAACAAAGATGGCCGTGGGCACGATACCCAAAACCAGGCACAGGATAAAGACGACGGCGTAGACGATACCGGCGGCGGCACGGGTAATAAAGCCCGCCAGCCACGAACCGGTGCCGCTCTTCGCTGCAGGCGCTCCCGCAGCGGCAGCTTTGCGCGCAGGCGCCGCGGAAACTGGCGTCTTGGGAGCAGATGCCTTGGGACGATCGGACACGATTAAGCCTCCTCGGTCTTACTCAGTCCACCAAACCTACGGTCACGGCCCTGATAGGCCAAAATGGCGTCGACAAGGCCCCAGCGATCAAAGTCGGGCCAATAGGTATCGGTGACGTAGAACTCGGAATAAGCCACCTGCCACAGCAGATAGTTCGAAAGGCGCAGCTCACCAGAGGTGCGAATCACAAGCTCAGGATCGGGAAGACCGGCGGTATAGAGGTGGGAAGCAACCATGTCATCATCAATTGCGGCAGGATCGATCTCTCCGGCGGCAGCGTCGAGCGCAATCTGACGGACAGCGCGGGTAATCTCGGCACGCGCGCCGTAGTTGACGGCAAGCGCCAGCGTCATACCGGTGTGATCGGCGCACTCGGCAAGACCGCGTTCAAAAACGTCGCGGGTCTTCTTGGGCAGCGCGGAAATGTCACCCAAAAAGACAACGCGCACGTTTTCGCGCTTCAGAAGCGGCAGCTCGTCGATAAACGTCTTGGCAAACAGATGCATCAAGACGTTGACCTCATGCTGCGGGCGGTTCCAGTTTTCGGTAGAAAACGCATAGGCAGAAAGCACGTCGACGCCCAGACGCACACAGGCAGTAATGATCTCGCGAAGGGAGACGATACCCGCCTTGTGGCCCTCAGTGCGTGCAAGACCGCGCGACGTGGCCCAACGACCGTTGCCGTCCATGATGCATGAGATATGATGCGGAATGTTATTGAGGTCAAGGTCGGAAAAACCGACGCCCGCAGGGGCGTCGGCAAAGTACTCGACCAGTTTATGCTCGTCGTATTGCACCTTAGATCTCCATGACCTCGGCTTCTTTTTCCTTCAGAAGCTCCTCGACCTTGGCGACATACTCATCGGTGTGCTTCTGGACCTTAGCCTGCTCGCGACGGACATCGTCCTCGGTGAGCTCCTCATCGCGCTCGAGCTTGTTGTTGAAGTCGCGACGGATGTTACGGATAGACACCTTGGCCTGCTCAGCGTACTCGCGGCACTCCTTGACGAGCTCGCGACGGCGCTCCTCGGTGGGAGCCGGGAACGGCAGACGAACGACGGTGCCATCGGAGTTGGGGGTAATACCCAGATCGGAAGCGCCGATGGCCTTGACGATAGCGTTGATGAGCGCCTTGTCCCACGGCTCGATGAGCAGCATGTGGGCCTCGGGGGTCTTTACAGCGGCAACCTGCGTGACCGGCGTGGGAACACCGTAATAATCGACGGTGATGTCGGACAGAATGTTAGCGTTGGCGCGACCGGTACGGACCTTGGAGAAGTTATGCTTGAGGGACTCGAGCGACTTGTCCATGTGGGCGGTGATGTTCTCTGCCATGCTTAATCCTCCTGATAGACGAGCGTGCCGACGGGCTCACCCGAAAGCGCGCGCTTGACGGTGTCCTCGCCATCGATGTTGAGGACCAAAAGCGGCATACGGTTATCCTGGCAAAGTGCCGTAGCCGTGGAATCCATAACCTGCAGACCGCGGACGAGAACCTCGTGATAGGTAATCTTGTCAAACCGGACGGCGTCGGCACACTTGACGGGATCCTTGTCGTAGATGCCGTCAACCTTGGTGGCTTTAATCAGAATCTCGGCGCCGATCTCGCACGCACGAAGAGCCGCGGCGGTGTCGGTCGTAAAGTACGGATTGCCCGAACCGGCGGCAAAAATAACGACGTTGCCCTTGGAAAGGTGATTGATGGCGCGACGGCGAATATAGGGCTCGCAGATCTCGTTCATCTGGATAGCGCTCATCACGCGGCAGGGAACATCGTTATGCTCGAAGGCATCCTGCAGGGCAAGCGCGTTCATAACGGTTGCCAGCATGCCCATGTAGTCGGCCTGAGCACGCTCCATGCCACCGGCAGCGCCGGCCATGCCGCGGAAAATATTGCCACCGCCGACAACGACGCCGACCTCATGACCAACGGCGAGCAGCTCCTTGACCTGCTTGGCAAGATGGTCGGTAACCTTGGGGTCGATGCCATATTGGCCGTCGCCCATCAGTGCTTCGCCGGAAAGCTTCAGAAGCACGCGTTTATATCGGATGTCGGACAAAGCGATCCTCCTTTAATTAGACTTTTAATATGATAACAAAGGCTTAACAGGGAGCCATGAAAAAGCAGGCTGTGAGTAAAACCCACAGCCTGCTCATTACCAGCTACAAGAGCTTATTTACTCGCCACGAACCAGACGGTCAAAGGCAACGACGGTAATGGTGTCGCCGAGCTCCTTGGAGACCTGCTCAGCGTACTTCTTGATGGTGAGGGAGCTGTCCTTGATGAACTCCTGCTCGGTGAGCACGGACTGCTTGTAGAACTTCTCCAGACGGCCGACAGCCATCTTCTCCTGGATAGCCTCGGGCTTGCCGGACTCGGCAGCCTGAGCCATGTAGATCTGCTTCTCGTGCTCGACGGTCTCGGCCGGAACCTGATCGCGGGTGGCGCAGATCGGAGCGACGGCGGCAACCTGAAGGGCAACGTCGTGAGCGAAGGTCTTGAAGGACTCAGCCTGAGCGGTCTCGGCCTTCTCGAAGGCGAACTCGACGAGAACACCGATCTTACCACCCATGTGGATGTAAGAAGCGAGCGCGCCGTTCTCGGCCTTGCGGGCGGCGAAACGGGAGATCTTCATGTTCTCGCCCATGATGTGAATCATCTCGGTGAGCTCGGAGGAAACGGTCTCCTCGCCCATCGGCTTCTCGAGCAAAGCGTCGACGTCAGCAGGCTCGGTGGCAGCGACAACCTCAGCGACCTTGGAAGCAAAGCCGGTGAACTTGGCGTTGGAGCCAACGAAGTCGGTCTCGCAGGAGAGCTCGAGCAGAGCGCCGGTCTTGCCATCCTCGGAGACGAACGCGGCGACAGCGCCCTCGTTGGTCTCACGGCCAGCCTTCTTGGCAGCCTTGGCAAGGCCGTTCTTACGCAGAACGTCGACAGCGGCGTCCATGTCGCCGTCAGCCTCGACGAGAGCCTTCTTGCACTCCATCATCGGGGAGTCGGTCATCTCGCGGAGCTGCTTGACCATAGCGGCGGTAATCTGGGCCATTGTGGTTCCTTTCAAAGAGATGAAAAAGAATTAACTAAGACTGATTTACTCGGCCTTGGGCTCAGCGGCCATCTCGGCCTCGGAGACCTGCTCCTTGCCGGAGCCAGCGAGGCAGGCGTCAGCCATGAGCTCGCACATAAGGGTGACAGCGGAGATAGCGTCATCGTTGCAGGGGATGCCGTACTCAACCTCGTCGGGATCGGAGTTGGTGTCGATCAGAGCGACGACGGGGATGTTCAGGCGCTGGGCCTCCTTGATAGCGTTCTCCTCGCGCTTGGTGTCGATGACGAAGAGAGCCTGGGGCAGACCCTTCATGTCGCGGGCACCACCGAGGTTGGTCTGGAGCTTGGTGAGCTCCTTGCCGAGCACAGCCTGCTCCTTCTTGGGGAGCACTGCCATGCGGCCGTCCTCGACCATGGCCTCGAGCTCCTCCATGCGGTTGATGCGGGAGCGGATGGTGACGAAGTTGGTCAGCATGCCGCCGAGCCAACGCTGGTTGATGTAAGGCATGTTGGCGCGCTCAGCAGCGTTCTTGACGGCCTCCTGAGCCTGCTTCTTGGTGCCGACGAACAGCACATTGCCACCCTTGGCGACGTTCTTGACGAAAGTGTAGGCCTGGTCGGCGTCGAGGATGGTCTGCTTGAGGTCAAGGATGTAGATGCCGTTGCGCTCACCGAAGATGAACGGCTTCATCTTGGGGTTCCAACGACGGGTCTGGTGACCGAAGTGGCAGCCGGCCTCGAGCAGGGTGCGGATATTAATCTTGGTAGCCATGTTAAACCTCCTGTGGTTTGCCTCCGCGCGGGGTCATCCTCCAAAACCAACCCGGACATGTGCTACCAAAGCCCGGGCACCACGGTATGAAGTAGCCGCGCGTGCGTGATAAAAACATGTTGCCGTGAAGCAACCCGATGAATGATAGCAGGAATGCTTCTTCCTGCCAACCCGCAATCAAAACCACACACCTGATTGCGGCGCGGGACGTCCCAGCCACTATTCGCCTCGGGGATGGGCTTGAGCCACGGCACGTTTGAGCCGATCGGGCGTGAGGTGCGTGTAGATCTGCGTCGTGGACAGGCTCGCATGACCCAGCAGCTCTTGAACCGAGCGCAGGTCCGCACCGCCCTCGAGCAAGTCGGTCGCAAAGGTATGGCGCATCGCATGCGGGGCGATATCGGCAGGAATGCCGGCAAGCGCCGCGAGCATGTGGAACCGCCTCCTGAGCATGGCGGCACTCATGCGGTTTCCACGTGCCGAGACAAACAGCGGATGCAGGCCGCTCGCACTCTCGCTTCGCTTTGCCTGTGCAAGGAGCTCCGGCCTCCCTTCCTCTATATAGAGACGGGTCGCCTCGAGAGCACGCCGATAGAGCGGCACGATACGCTCCTTGCTCCCCTTGCCCCAAAGCCGCAGCGTTCGCTCGGACCAAGCAATGGACTCCATATTGAGTGCCGCAAGCTCCGAGATGCGCGCACCGGATGCATAGAGCAGTTCGAGCATCGCCGCATCGCACAGTCCCGCGGGAGTTGAGGTATCGGGGGCTTTGAGGAGCGCCTCCACCTGTTGGTTAGTCAGCACACCGGGCAGATCACGCGGGAGCTTGGGCGAGGAAATTGCCGAGACCGCATCGCCCTCAACGATCCCCTCTGCCGCCATCCACCGATAAAGTGAGCGAATGGCAGACAAGTGCGCCGCAAGGGTCCGAGCCGCCACCTGGTCACGCGACAGCTCGGCCAAATAGGAGCGAACCGTCCGTACGTCGGCGGCACGCGCATCGACGCCTTCGCGTTCGCACCATGAAGCGAAACGCTCCAGCCGCGAAGCGTAGGCGGTCACCGTGTTGGGAGCGAGCCCTTCGACGCGAGCAATATAGGCGATGAACGAGTCGATGGTGTCGTACAGGTCAAAGGCTATGACCGGTCGCCTCCAAACAGATCGGGGCGAGTGGCCAGATAGGCATCCAGGGCCGTGAGGGCACGGTCCGCGTAGGCCTGGTAGCGGTCGCGCTTGCTGCGGCGTTTGCCGTCCTCGAGCGGTGGCACGAGGCCAAAGTTGACATGCATGGGCTGGTAGCCCACGGTGGCAGGATCGGTCGCATAGCCCACGAGCGCACCCAGGGCGCCCACACGCGGCAACTCGACGCCCGCGGCACCGATAGCCTCGGCATAGGTGTTGAGCGCCGCGAGCAGACCGGTCGCCACGGCCTCCATATAGCCCTCGGTGCCGGTGATCTGACCGGCCAGGCGCACGCCGGTACCGGGCACGGCAAAGGTGCCATCGAGCACGTGCGGGGCGTCGACAAAGGTATTGCGGTGCATGACACCGTAGCGGAAGAACTCGGCGTTCTCCAGACCCGGCACCATATGGAAGACACGCTTCTGCTCGCCAAAGGTCAGGTTGGTCTGGAAGCCCACCAGGTTATAGGCGGTCTTCTCCTTGTTCTCGGCACGCAGCTGAATCGCTGCCCAGGGGCGACGTCCGGTACGCGGGTCGGTGAGGCCGACGGGCTTCATGGCGCCAAAGCGAATGGCGTCCTTGCCGGTGCGAGCAACCTCCTCGGCAGGCTGGCATGCCTGGAACAGATCGCCGCCCTCAAAGTCCTTGAGCACCACGCGGTCGGCCGTGGTAAGCGCCTCGATAAAGGCCTCGTACTCTTCCTTGTTGAGCGGGGCATTGAGATAGTCGCCGCTCCCCTGTCCCTCGTAGCGCGACTGCGAGAACAGCACGTCCATATCAAGCGTGGAGGCATCGACGATCGGCGCCGCGGCATCGAAGAACGCAAGGGCGTCGCCACCGACGAGCTTCATGACCTCTTCGCTCAGCGCCGGCGAGCACAAGGGGCCGGCGGCAATGACCACGTGACCCTCGGGAATCCGCGTGACCTCGCCGTGAATGATCTCGATATTGGGACGGGCGGCAACCTCGGCCTCGACAAGCTCGGAAAACTTGACACGGTCGACCGCCAGGGCACCACCGGCGGGAACAGCCGCGCGACGGGCGCAATCGAGCAGGACCGAGCCCATGCGCTCAAGCTCGGCCTTCAGCAAACCAGCCGCAGAGTCCGGACGGGTCGACTTAAACGAATTGGAGCAGACGAGCTCTGCCAGGTGATCGGTATGGTGGGCCGGGGAGCTCACCTGGGGGCGCATCTCGCACAGCTTTACGGCGAATCCGCGGTCTGCCAGCTGGATCGCGCATTCCGAACCCGCCAAACCGCCACCAATAACCGTCACCTGATCAAACAGCATCTGCAAACACCTTTCTAATTGACACGTTTTCCATTGTGACCGAAGGGGGTCTGGGCGTGAAGGGCAAACTTGGAGGGCGCATACCTTCCATCCATCATGCGCTCGATAAGACCCTCGAGCTCAAGCGAACCCAGGAGTTTGAGTACGCCGACGGCATCGAGCGAGACGAGCGCCGCGATGTCATCGACCTTGAGCGGAGAGGCGATGAGCGCATGCATCACGGTCTGCTGCGTTGGATCCAGGTCGGCAATACCGGGAGCATCGGGGCGCGAGTAGCGCAGGGTGCCGTAGATGCGTGAAATAGCCATCTCGATAGATTCCTCGTCGATGATGCAGCAGGCACCGTTCGCAATGAGGTAATTCGTGCCACGCGACTCGGGCGATAGGATCGACCCCGGCACGGCAAGAAGTTCGCGCCCCAAATCCATAGCAGCCTCGGCTGTAGAAAACGTCCCGGAAGGCATACCCGCCTCGGATACAAAGAGGGCTTGCGACAGGGCCGCGATCACACGATTGCGGCGCGGAAAGGCAAACTTGCGCGGACCCATGCCCCACGGAGAGATCGACACGATCGCGCCACCCGTATCAAGCGTGCGAGTAATAAGCCCCGCGCTCGAACGCGGGTAAACCACGTCGGCGCCCGTCCCCAGCACCACGACGTGTTTGCCGCCGGCGTTGACCGCAGCCCAACCCGAGGCCTGGTCACAACCGACCGCGCCGCCCGAAACAACCGTCACTCCCGCCTCGACCGCCACCTTTGCCGCAAGCTCTGCCACGGCAAGACCATACGGAGAAGCCTTGCGCGCGCCGATAATGGAGAGCGCAGGCGTCGAAAGCACCTCGGGATTGCCGCGCACAAAGAGCGTCTGGGGTACATCAGAAAGCTCCAAAACGGTCTCGGGATACAACGCGTCACCTGGATGCAGCTCGAAGGTCCCCTCAGCCATCATTGGTCCCTCCTTCCCTGGTACATCGCCGCCTCGAGCACGTGATCCTGCGTCACCTGCTCGCTCTCGGCGACGTCGGCGATGGTACGCGCGATACGCACCAGGCGCACGATGCCGCGGCCCGTGAGATGCGTGCGCTTTGACAGGCCGAGCACACACTTCTCCGCCGCATCATCGAGCTCAAAGGTCGAAACGACGCCGTCAATGGACCGCGTCTCATCATCCTCGGCCTCGGCGTCCGCATCGTCCATACGGGATTCGCGCCAAGCGCGAAAAGCACGACCGCGCAAAACGTAGTCACGCAACTCGGCCGACGACATACCCTCCGCACCCTCGATAATCACTTGGGGGTCGGGACGGGTCACATCGATCATCATGTCGATACGGTCGGCCAAAGGACCGCGCAGCTTTGCCCGATAGCGCTCCACCATCGATGCCGAGCAGCGGCATGGCACCTCGCGATCGCCCAAAAAGCCGCAGGGGCAGGGATTGCTCGCAGCAAGCAACTGAAAGCGCGACGGGAAGGTAAAGGCCCCGTCGACGCGCACGATCCTGACGTAGCCGCGTTCGATGGGCTGACGCAGCGTCTGCAGCACACCCGTGGGAAACTCGGCAAGCTCGTCCAAAAAGAGCACGCCGCCATGAGCCAGGCTGATCTCACCCGGATGCACCGGGCGTCCCCCGCCGATAAGGCCTGCGGTCGAAATACTGTGATGGGGGCTTCGAAACGGCCGATGACCTGCCAATAAGCCATCGATGTTCTCGCCCAAGACCGAATGGATGCACAGCGCCTCCTGTTGATCCTCAACGGAAAGCTCAGGCAGGATGCCAGTCATACGGCGCGCAAGCATCGTCTTGCCCGATCCCGGGGACCCAATCATGAGCAGTCCGAGTTCTCCTGCCGCCGCAAGCGCCATGCCGCGTTTAGCGACTTCCTGCCCCAGTACGTCGGCATAGTCGAGCTCGGGCTCAAAGGTCGCCTCGAGCACTTCAGAATCCAGATAATGCCGCGCGGCGTCCCCCATGCCATGGGCAAGCTGAGATAGATGGTCGATAAACCCGCAGTCAACGCCCGCAAGCGGCACATGCTGATCGGACCTGCCGGCGATAAAGGACAGCCCCATATCACGCGCCAATAGCTGAAACGCCACCTCGCCCTTGACAGGAAGCACCGTACCGTCCAAGCCAAGCTCACCTGCGATAAGACAACGATCGAGGTTGTCGCGGGGAATCTGACCATCGGCCGCCAATACCGCAATGGCGATGGGCAAATCAAAGCCGCTACCGGTCTTGCGAATATCGCCGGGCGCCAGATTGACCGTAATGCCCGAGCGCGGAATCTCGAACCCGGCGGAGCGCATCGCGCAGCGAATACGACCGCGTGACTCCATCACCTCCATACTCGGAATGCCGAGCATCTGGATGCCCGGAACGCCACCGGCAAGCGAGACCTCGACCGTGACGTGAATCGCCTCGACGCCGCGGATGCAGGCCGCGTGAACGGCAAACGTCTCGAACGCCATCACGACACCTGCCAATCGAATGCGTTGTACTGATGCTCGATCTCGGCGATATGCCCGCCGCGGATGGTGACGCCCACGGCATCGAAGCGAATCGCCTTGAGCGGATAATGCTCCATGAGATAGCAACTTGCGATGCGGCGGTAGCGGCGTTGTTTTTGGGCGTCCACGGCCTCCTCGGGAAAGACCCGCGTGCTGCAATCCAGTGCAACGCGTCTGGTCTTGACCTCGGCCATCACCACGACATCGTCGAGCTCATCGAGCAGCACCAGATCGGCCTCGCCCTCGGCGCAGCGATAGCCCTGCTCCAGCAAGGTGTAGCCGCGCTCGTTAAAGTAGTCGATGGTGATCAGCTCGCCCAGCATGCCCAGCTCGCGGGGGCTGAGTCCCTTGATAAGCTCGGGCGTCATCGCCCCGCAGTCGAGCTCGCCGTTTTCCCAACGCTCCTTGAGCTGCTGCGTCTTGCTCTTTTTGCTTGCGGCACTCATGGGGTCTCCTTTCCCGCACACTGCATTGCCCCGATGATGAGGGCACCTTTCATGCGGGTAAGTACCGGATGCAAACCAAAAGCTGACCAAATACCGACAAAAAATGGGCCGTACGCAACAATCACGTTGAACACGGCCCGCTACCAGCAGGTTTATAAAACGCCAGGGGTCCCTTTCTCCACAATTGATCTAGAAAAGGCGCTCAGTCTGCAAAAAGTTTCCGCAAAAGCTCACGCGGTGCAGTGGACAAAGTCCATGTTTGCGAATGGCCTCGATATGCTCGGGGCTTGCATAGCCCTTCGACTCTGCCAGATGGTACTCGGGGTACTCGGCGTCGTACTCGACCATCATCTCGTCACGCGTGACCTTGGCCATGATGGACGCCGCAGCGATGCAGGCGATTTTGGCATCGCCCTTCACCACATCGCGCTCGTTAGGAACGGCGCCCAAGGGGTTACCATCCATGAGGACGCAGTCGGGCTCGAGCCCCGTATCGGCCACGGCGCCCGCGACGGCAGCGCGGATGGCGCGGGCCATGCCCATATCATCGATATCCTTCGGCGCGATATGGCAAAAACCGATCGCCGTCGCCACCTCGGCAATCTTCACCGAGAGCAGCTCGCGGCGCGCCGGCGTGAGCTTTTTGGAATCGTTGATACCCCAGACGCGCGGCTCCATAGGAAGACAGACGGCGCACACCGTCAAAGGACCGGCCACCGATCCGCGACCCACCTCATCGACACCAACGACCACCCCATCGCCGCCAAGCTCATGCATAAGCTCGTACATGTCATTGACGCGCTCACGCTCGGCAAGCTCTTTGGCATGGCGTTTGAGGGCGCGTTCACAAGCCTTGATCACCTGCTGGCGCGGGTCCTCGCGATAATGCTCCACGAGGGCGGGAATCTCCTCAAACGTAGCGCTCGCCAACTCACCGGCAACCTGCGATGCCGAAACCGAGCTCGTCATGTTGGCCATACCAGGCCCTCCTTGCATGCAAATCAGATAAAAAGAAGGGCCACCCGAAGGTGACCCTTGTGTCCAAACGAGTGGACAGACGCTGCGATCTTCTTAGCGCTTCTCGGGGATGCGAGCAGCCTTGCCCACCTTGTCGCGGAGGTAGTACAGCTTGGCGCGACGGACGCGGCCATGACGAACGACCTCGAGCTTGGCGATCTTGGGGCTGTGAAGCGGGAAGGTACGCTCAACACCGACACCGAAGGACATCTTGCGGACGGTGAAGGTCTCGCGGGCACCGGCGCCGGCCATACGGATGACGTCGCCCTGGAAGACCTGGATGCGCTCGCGGTCGCCTTCCTTAATGCGGTAGTGAACCTTGACGTTGTCGGCGACGCGAACCTGAGGAATGTCCTCGCGGATCTGCTGACGCTCGATTGCGCGGATGTAATCCATGTGCAATTCCTTACTCTTCTAGAGGTGCCGTACCACCTTGGCCGGCACGTAGTTGAACAAACGTATTCGAGTATACACGCGCGGGTTTCTGCTGCAAGAACAATTTTTTACGCAGACAAAAAGACAAAACCCGCACATGATAACCGCCCGCCTCACGAATGAGACGGGCGGCATGAAGGGGGGCTACACTAGGCGTCTACACCCAAAACGTTAGGCGGAACGCTTGGCCTCGAGCTTGGCCTGAGCGGCGGCCAGGCGCGCCAGGGGCACGCGGTAAGGCGAGCAGGACACATAGTCCACATCGGCCACGTTGAACAGGCCCTTGATAGACTTAGGGTCGCCGCCGTGCTCACCGCACACGCCAAAGTGCATGCCGGGGTTGGTGGCGCGGCCCTTCTCGACAGCCATGCGCACCAGCTCCAGCACCGCTGAGTCGATGGTCTCGAAGGGGTTATCCTTCAAGATCTTCTTGTGCATGTACAGCGGGATGAACTTGGCCTCGGCGTCGTCGCGCGAGAAGCCAAAGGTCGTCTGGGTGAGGTCATTGGTGCCAAAGCAGAAGAAGTCGGCGTGCTGGGCGATCTCGTCGGCGACCATGCAGGCGCGCGGCAGCTCGAGCATCGTGCCCACGGGAATGTTGAGCTCGACGCCCTCCTCGGAGGATACCTCGGCGATGACACGCTCGATGACCTCGCGGGTCTGGACATGTTCGGCCGTGATGGAGACGAGCGGAACCATGATCTCGGGGCGTGGGTCGACGCCTTCCTTGATAAGGCGGGCGGCAGCCGTGGCCACAGCGCGGACCTGCATGAGCGGCAGATCGCCAAAGACGACGGACAGGCGCACGCCGCGCAAGCCCAGCATGGGGTTGGACTCGACCATGCCGTCAATGCGACGCAGGCGGGCGCGCAGGGCAGTGAGCTCCTCCTCGGGAGCGCCGGCGGCCTCCTTCTTGGTGATGGCGACCTCGAGCTCGCGAGGATTATCCAGGAACTCGTGCAGCGGCGGATCAAGCAGGCGAACGACCACATCGCGATCGGACATGGTCTTGAACATCGCCAAGAAATCCTCAGTCTGGACCTTGAGCAGATCGGCCAGGGCATGCTGCTTCACGGCCTCGTCGTTGGACAGGATGAAGCTCTGGATAATGTTCTTACGGTCGCCCAGGAACATGTGCTCGGTGCGGCACAGGCCTATGGCCTCGGCGCCAAACTCGAGCGCGAGCGCAGCATCCTCGGGGTTGTCGGCGTTGACGCGCACGTGGTTGGCGTGACCGTCGGTCTCGTCCAGGCGGATCTCGTCGGCCCAAGACAGGATGGTGTCCAGATCGCCGGTGAGCTCAGCGGAGACCAAATCGACAGCGCCATCGACGACGATGCCCTGAGTGCCGTCGATGGAGATGATGTCGCCCTCGTGCAGCACGCGGTCGCTGCCCTCGATGCGCACGACCTTCTCGGCCGCGTCGATGTGGAAGCGCTCGACACCGCAAACGCAGGGCGTACCCATGCCGCGGGCGATAACGGCCGCATGGCTCGTCTTGCCACCGTGGCTGGTTAGGATGCCCTCGGCGGCAACCATGCCCTTCAGGTCATCGGGGTTGGTCTCCCAGCGGACCAGAATGACCTTATGGCCCTCGGCAGAACGCGCGACGGCGTCATCGCTCGAGAACACGACCTCACCCACGGCGGCACCGGGGCTGGCGTTAAGGCCGTGTGCGAGCGCCTCGTACTTCTTAGAGGAGTCGAACTGCGGGTGAAGGAGCTGGTCGAGCTGCGCGGGGTCGATGCGGCTCACGGCCTCCTCACGGGTGATGAGGCCTTCCTCGACCATCTCGATAGCGATGCGCAGAGCGGCGGTGGCGGTACGCTTGCCCACGCGGGTTTGGAGCATCCAGAGCTTGCCCTGCTCGATGGTAAACTCAATGTCGCACATGTCACGGTAGTGATCCTCAAGCGTCAGGAAGACACACTCAAGCTCCTCACCTGCGGACTCGAGGCCCGGGGTGGTCTTGAGGTCGGCAATGGGCTCGGTGTTGCGGATGCCGGCGACGACGTCCTCGCCCTGGGCGTTGACCAGAAAGTCACCGTAGAACTCCTTGGTGCCGTCGGCCGGGTTGCGCGTAAAGGCGACACCGGTCGCCGAGGTCTCGCCCTTATTGCCAAATGCCATAGCCTGAACGTTGACGGCGGTGCCAAGGTCGTCGGAAATGCCGTGCTGCTTGCGGTAGATGCAGGCGCGCTCGTTCATCCAGCTGCCGAAGACGGCCTGGATAGCAAGGCGCAGCTGGAGCTCCGGATCGTGCGGGAAGACAGGCTTGCCGTCGGCGACCTCGAGCTCGGGGTACAGGGCGGCCTCGACGTACTCGGAGAAGATACCCTTGAACGTCTCGACGAGCTCCTGCAGATCCTCGGCCGAAAGCTCGGAGTCGACGCGGGCGCCGGCGACCAGGCGGGCATGGGTCAGGGCATTCTCGAATAGGTCGGCGTCAACGCCCATGACAACGTTGGAGAACATCTGGATAAAGCGACGGTAGCTATCCCAGGCAAAGCGCGGGTTTTGCGTCTGGGCGATGAGACCCTGAACCGAGTCGTCGTTGAGACCCAGGTTGAGAACCGTGTCCATCATGCCGGGCATGGAAAACGGAGCACCCGAGCGAACCGACACGAGCAGCGGATCGTTAGCGTCACCAAGCTTCTTGCCGCAGCGGTCCTCGAGGTCTGCCTCGGCGGCAACGATCTCATCGAGTGCGCCCTCGGGCCAGACGTTACCGGCACCGGAGTACTCAACACAGGTCTGGCAGGTAATGGTAAAGCCACCGGGGACCGGCAGGCCGATGCGGCTCATCTCGGCAAGGTTTGCGCCTTTGCCGCCAAGCACGAAGTTCATGGACTTGTCGCCCTCAGTGACACAGGTGCCCTGAGCGTCGGTTCCAAAACGGTAAACCCTCTTGCAATCGCTCACGATACTTCCCCTTCCATGCGCTCTCGCGCACGACCGTGGTAACGAATCGACCCGCCGGATGCGGGCCGTGAGGGAACTATACGGCGGGTTTTGAGCGGGCTTGAGCAGAGGATGCGCGGTTTGGTAAACGTGCTAAAACTGGCGGTAAACGGTAGGTAAAGGTGGTTACCTTATGAAGATACCAATGCAAGTAACTTGCAGGTCAAAAGCGGTAATAACTGCTAAATCGCTTTACCATAATCATGCATTATTTTGAGGTAGTCTCTTTGGGTGGCTAATTTGGGACGGGGCTATTTTAGCTACCCCACACGAGCGTTCGGCCCCAAGCCGTATCCGGATTATGGGTAGCTAAAATAGCCCCGTCCCAAATTAGCTACCCAAACACAACCTTATCCCAAATGGGCTACGTTTGTTGGGCCCGACGGGCGGCGCGGCGTGCGCGGGCTTCTTTGATTTCCTCCAGATGGCTAATGATCTCGGAGGCGCTCTCCTCGATCGCCTTGCCGTCGGTACGCACCACAAAGCAGCCCAGGCGCTTCATGAGGGCACGGGCTTCCTCGAGCTCGCTGCGCACGCTCTCGGGCTCGGCATAGGAACCGGCGACGGCGCGGGCGTAGTCATCACCCAAGCGGCTATCGCGAATTTCGGAAATCACATCGACGGTCGAAATCAAGCCGAACAACCGCATCGGGTCGACCTCGAAAATTGACTTCGGCGGCTCCATGCCATGGGCAAAAGGAACATTGGCAACCTTGTAACCCTGATAGGCCAAATACATCGACAGCGGCGTCTTGGACGTGCGCGATACGCCCAACAGCACGATATCGGCACCCGACAGATCATCGCACCCGCGCCCGTCATCGTGCTCGACAAAATACTCCATGGCCTCGATGCGATGGAAATACCGATCATCAGTCTTATGAATCACGCCCGCAACGCCTTTGGGTGCAACGCCAATAAGCGACGAAAGCACGGCGAGTGTCGGGCCGATCAGGTCGACCGAACGGATATGCAGCATACCCAGGTAATCGAGGACGCGGGCGCGAAGCGCCGGATCGACAATGGTGTGGAAGACGGCAATGTCGCGATGGTCCGCATCGACACGCGGACCCACAAACGACTTGACCTGCTCCACCGAGGTCACCTTGGGCAGGCGCAAAAGACGAAAAGCCCCTTCATCAAATTGCCCGGACGCCGCAAGCACCACCTCACAAGCGGTATCACCGAGCGAGTCGGAGATAACGATAACGGTGGGACGAGCGGTGACCGGGCAATCCATGCGGGGCTCCTTTTGCGCTTACGCGCAGGCTAGCTTACTTTTTGCGGGCAAGCTCACCGATGTTGGCGATGCCGGAGAAAACGGCCTCGAAGCGGTTGAGCAGCTTAAGGCGATTATCGCGGAGCTGCTCGTCCTTGTCCATGACCATAACCTCATCGAAGAAGCGGTCAATGGGGGCACGCAGGGCGGCAAGGGCGGCAAATGCCGCAGGGTAATCCTCGGCAGCAAGGGCGGCGTCGACAGCGGTCTGAGCAGCCTCGGAAGCGTCGGCAAGAGCAAGCTCGGCATCGCCCATCAAGCTGCGGTCGTACTCCGCACCCAGCTCGGGCTTGGAGATGTGCGCGGCGCGGGCATAGGCGGTCGCCAGGTTATCGAAGGTCTCGGCGTCGTTCTTGAGGGCCTCGTCGAGGGCGGCGCAGCGGGCGAAGAAGACCGACGGGGCGATGATATGCACCGCGGAAACGGCGGCAACGGTGTCGGCCGGAATCTTCTCGTCGCGGGCCATGCTCACCAGGCGGCCGTGGAAGAAGTCGCGAACCTGCTGGGCGACCTCGGCGGCGTCGAACTCAATGCCCTGCTCGCTATAGAGCTGGAGCGCAAAGTCGATGAGCGACGTGGGGTCGATCGGCAGACGATCACGCAGGATATTGATGATGCCGATAGCAGCACGGCGCAGCGCGTACGGGTCGGAGGAGCCGGTCGGGGGCTCGCCGATGGCAAAGATACCGGCGATGGTATCGAGCTTGTCGGCGCAGGCAACGATGCAGCCAGCGGTGCCCTCGGGCAGCTCGTCGCCGGCAAAGCGGGGACGGTAGTGATCGCGAATGGCGCGGGCGACCTCGTCGTTCTCCCCCATCGCGCATGCGTAGTAACCACCCATCACGCCCTGCTGGCTCGTGAACTCGACGACGGCGTTGGAAACCAGGTCGGCCTTGCACAGATGCGCGGCGCGAGCGGCGTCCGCAGCCAGGTGGGCGCCCAGATGTGCCTCGCGTGCAATAGCGAGCGCGAGCTGCTCAATACGCTCGGACTTGGCGAGCACACTACCGAGCTTCTCCTGGAAGGCAACCTTAGCCAGACGCTCGCGGAACTCATCGAGGGAGATCTTCAGATCCTCCTCGTAGAAGAACTTGGCGTCGTCCAGACGGGCGCGCACGACGCGCTCGTTGCCGTCGATCACGCGCTCGGCGTTCTCGGGCTTGCTGTTCGAAACAACCACGAACTCACGAGTGAGCTTGCCCTCGCCGTCATAGATCGGGAAGTAGCGCTGATTGGTGAGCATGGACTCGCAGATAATCTCGTGCGGGACCTTGAGGAACTCCTCATCGAAGGTACCGACGAGCACCGTCGGCCACTCGCAGAGGTTGATAACCTCCTCAAAGACCTTCTTGGGCGTGTCGACATGGCAGCCGGGGCGAGCAGCCTCGACTTCGGCGATACCGGCAAGAATGGCCTCGCGACGACGCTCGGCAGAGAGCACGCCGGCACCCTCGAGCACCTGCTCGTAGACGGCGGGGCTGGCGACAACGTGGTCACCGGGGCCAAGCACGCGATGACCGCGTGTGGTGTTGCCGCTCGTCACATCGGCAAAGGACACGGGCACGACGTCCTCGCCCAGCAGGCAGCAGATCCAACGGACCGGGCGCACGAACGTAGCGTGCTCGTGGCCCCAGCGCTGGCTGCGGTAGTTGGGCCACTGCAGGCCGGCGATGGTCTTCTCGCACAGGGCCGTCAGGATCGGGGTAGCCGGGGCGGAAGGAATGTTCTTCTCGGCGAACACATATTCGCGACCGTCGGTGTCCTCGCGACGGACCAGGTCCTCGGCAGCCACGCCGCACTTGCGGGCAAAGCCCTGGGCGGCCTTGGTGGCGTTGCCGTCGGCGTCGAAGGCAATGTTGGCCGCGGGGCCACGCTTGACCTCGTGAACCTCATCGGTCGCGGTGGCGACGTCGGCAACGAGCGCAGCCAGGCGACGCGGGCTCGAGATCACGCGGACCTCGCCGTGGGCCAGACCGGCCTCATCGAGACCCTTGGCGATCATGGTGCCAAGCTGCTTGACGGCATTATTCAGCGGTGCAGAGGGCATTTCCTCCGTACCGATCTCAAACAGGAAATCCTTAGCGTCTGCCATGGCTTACGCCACCTCGCCTTCCTGATCGGCATTCTCGTTGACTCCGGCGACCTCGGCCATGTAGGCCTCGCAGCACGCCTTGGCGACGGCGCGGACGCGCAGGATGTAGTTGGCACGCTCGACCGCGGACAGCGCGCCACGGGCATCGAGCAGATTGAAAGCGTGGCTGCACTTCATGACGCAGTCGTATGCGGGCAGCGGCAGCTTGCGTTCCAGGCAGGAATGGCACTCGGCCTCGTAGTCGTCAAACTTCTGACGCATCATCTCGACGTTGGCGACCTCAAAGTTATAGGCACTGAACTCGCGCTCGTTCTCGAGGAACACGTCGCCGTAGGTCATGGGCGTGCCGTCGGGCAGGTAGCTCCACACCAGGTCGTAGACCGAGTTGACGCCCTGAGCGTACATGGCGATACGCTCCAGGCCATAGGTGATCTCGACGGGCACGGGGTCGACCTCGATACCGCCCACCTGCTGGAAGTACGTAAACTGCGTGACCTCCATGCCGTTGAGCCAGACCTCCCAGCCAAGGCCCCAGGCGCCCAGCGTCGGGCTCTCCCAGTCGTCCTCGACAAAGCGGACGTCATGGTCGTTGGGGTCCAGGCCAATGGCGGCAAGAGATCCCAGGTAGAGCTCCTGGGCGTTAACCGGCGAGGGCTTGATGAGCACCTGGAACTGATAGTAGTGCTGCATGCGGTTGGGGTTCTCGCCGTAGCGGCCGTCGGCGGGACGGCGGCAGGGCTGCGCATAGCAGGTGCGCCACTCGGCGGGACCGAGCGAGCGCAGCGTGGTCGCGGTGTGGAAGGTACCGGCACCGACCTCGGAGTCATAGGGCTGCATAATGACGCAGCCCTGCTCGCCCCAGTACTGCTGGAGACGCAGGATGATGTCTTGGAAGGAAAGCGATGAAGCGTTCATGCCTCTAATATCCCCTCGTCGAAACGATTACACGGTTAGGTACTGTACTATAGCGGTTTTTAGTCGATAGCGCCGATACGGCTGAGCGGCCAGTAGCGCACAAGCGCCACGGCGATCAAGTCGGAGCGGTCGACCGGGCCAAAATAGCGGGAGTCAGCAGAGTTCTCGCGGTTGTCGCCCATCACCCACACGCACCCGTCGGGAACGGTGTAGGGATAGCTCACCTGAGCGCCAGGGGCCTGGACCGAAAGCGGCCAGCTCATGCCGGTCGTATAGTCCTCATCGAGCGTCTGGCCGTCAACGACCACGTGTCCGTCCTGAAGGTCGACCGTCTGGCCGGCCGTGGCAATAACTCGCTTGACGAGAACATCGTGCTCGGAGGTGCCATCGGGGTTGTGGAATACCACAATATCGCCCTGTTTGACGGGCTGACCGAGCTCGAGGCTCACCTTTTGCGCCAGGATCTGATCGCCAATCTCGATCGTAGACTCCATGGAGCCGGTAGGCACCACAAAGGGTTCAACCACAAACGAGCGAATCAAAAAGGTGGCGACGAGCGCAATCGCGACGACCACGATCCACTCAAAGGCACCCTTTAGCACGGAATGCTGCGATGGAACCATTCTCACTCCTCGCTTAACGAATACGACGCGTCCAAAATCTCTTGCGCGTACGCACGCTCCTCAGGCGTAAGCCGCGCCGTCTCGATCAGATCGGGTCGCCAGCGGCAGGTACGCTCAATGGCATTCTTACGGCGCCAGGCGTCAACCTTGGCATGATCGCCACTCACGAGCACCGGGGGCACACCCTCGCCGTTGAACTCGGCGGGGCGGGTGTACTGCGCATATTCGAGCAGGCCACCGTCCTCGGCAGTCGAGAAGGACTCATCCACGTTGCTCATCTCATCGCCCAGGGCGCCGGGGATGAGGCGAACGACAGCATCGGCCACGACCATGGCGGGGAGCTCGCCGCCCGTGAGCACATAGTCGCCGATCGACAGGCGCTCGTCGGCATACGCATACGCGCGCTCATCGACGCCCTCGTAGCGGCTGCACACAAACAGCAGGCGCTCGCTTTTGAGCAGGCGCTCGGCCACATGCTGCGTAAAAGGCTCGCCACAGGGGGTAAAAAACACCACAGTGGGCTTGGGACCCTCTGCGCTAATGGCCTCGACGGCCTCGGCAATAGGCTCGACCTTCATGAGCATGCCCTGTCCGCCGCCGTACGGCTCGTCATCGACGGTACGATGGCGGTCGTGCGTCCAGTCGCGCAGGTTATACGTCTTAAAATCAAAAAGGCCGGCCTTGCGGGCGCGGCCCAAAATCGACGTGGACATGACGGGCTCAAACATCTCGGGAAAGACCGAAAGGGTCTCGATCAGCATGTTGTCCTCCCTACTTGTCCATATCGACCAAACCATCCATAACGTGGACGGAAATTGCCCCCTGATCGGGAAGATCGAGCACAACCTGCTCGATCACGGGAATCAGTACCTCGCCGTACCGATCGCCCTCGACAACCCAAACATCGTTGGCGGGCGTCGACATAATCTCGACAATCGTGCCGAGCGAGCCAAAGCGCTCATCGACCACCTCGCGACCCATCAGGTCGGTATAGGCGGCGTCGAGTGAATCGAGCTCGAAATCGTCACGATTTGCCAGCACATAGCATCCCGTGATGCCCTCGGCTGCCGTCAAGTCGTCAATGCCCTCAAACGCGACCAGATCGCCATCGCCCGTATCGGTGACGGAAACGACCTTGCAAAAGCGGTCGCGCTTGAGTGACGGCGGCGTCAAGGCGACGCGCATACCCGGCTCCAATACAGAAGGAAGCCCCCGCAGCGGCTGCGCGAGGACCTCCCCCTTCCTTCCGTGCGGCTTGACCACACGGGCGATGTTTTTGTACTGGGACCTCAAGGTCCTAGCCCAGAACCTCTACCTCGACTGCAGTGTCGAGGCGAGCGGCCAGTGCACGGGCGAGCGTGCGAATGGCCTTGATGGTACGGCCACGACGGCCGATGACCTTAGCGACGTCATCCTCGGCAACCGAAACCTCAATAGTAGAGGCGTCTTCGCCATCGATGACCTCAAGGCTCACGGAATCCGGGTCGTCGACGATCTGAACAACGAGATATTCGACGAGATCGGCGATGCGATCTGAGAGCATTGCCTCACCCTCGAGCTGTGCAGCGTCAACCTCAGGCACGATTTACTCCTCGGCGCCCTCAGCGGCCTCAGCGGCAGCCTTAGCGGCCTCGGCCTCTTTGGCGAGCTGCTTCTTGGACTTCTTGACGACGGTCTCGGTCTTCTCGCCCTCGTTGGCGGCCTTGACCAGAGCGACGACAGCGTCGGTGAGCTGAGCGCCCTTGGCCTGCCAGTCGGCGATCTTCTCGAGATCGAGGTTGATGGTCTTGGGGGCGGTCATCGGGTTGTAGCGGCCAACCTCCTCGATGATACGACCGTCACGCGGAGCGCGGGAATCGGCGACGACGACACGGTAGTACGGACGCTTCTTAGCGCCGTGACGAGCAAGGCGAATCTTGACTGCCAAAGGAAACTCCTCCAACCAAGCAGCTTTAGGCTGCAACTACAAACAAACAGTTGAATATAATACGCCATCGACGCGGGCAGGTGAAGTCCGTGAGACCAACTTCTTCGGTGTAGTCGAAGGCAAATCCATATCTTAGACAAGAATTCGCGATTTGCAAGCACATCCACGCACCCCACATGAGCTGCGCGGTATACTCATGCCATGAAAAGACGCGAACATACATACGGTTATGAGGATGCTGCGGGCGTCACGCCGCCGCCCTGGACGGGACCGGCGGTGGGCCTCATGGACCTCGACGCGTTTTTTGCGAGCGTGGAGATGCTCGACCACCCCGAGTGGCGCGGCAAGCCGCTCATCGTGGGCGGTGACGCCGATTCTCGCGGTGTTGTATCGACCTGCTCCTACGAGGCGCGTCGCTTTGGCGTGCATTCCGCCATGCCCTCGGCCGAGGCACGGCGCCTGTGTCCGCAGGCCATTTGGACGCATGGGCATTTTGATCGCTACCGCGAGGTCAGCGCGCAGGTCATGGCGATTCTCGCCGACGAGACCCCGCGCGTTGAGCGCGTATCCATCGACGAGGCCTTTATCGATATCACACCGGGTCGTTTTGCGCCCGAAGACCCGCTGCTGGTTGCACGGCGCATCAGTGATCGCGTGGCAGCGCTCGGCGTGACCTGCTCCATCGGTGTCGGCTGCAACAAAACGGTCGCAAAGATCGCAAGTGAGCGGGACAAGCCGTTTGGGTTGACCATCGTGCGTCCCGGAACCGAACAGCGCTTTTTGGCTGCGCTGCCGGTATCTGCCATGAGCGGCATCGGGCGCTCGGCCGAGGAGCGACTGCGCCGCATGCGCATCTACACGCTCGGCGAGCTGTCACGTGCACCGGAATTCACCTTGGCCTCTATTTTTGGTGTCAACGGCGAACGCATGCGCCAGCGTGCGCTGGGACTCGAGGTTTCCGAAGTCACGAGTCTTGATGAGGAACGCGAGGTTAAATCGGTGAGCAATGAGCGCACCTTTGCGAAAGATTTGACTGAGCGTGGGGACATCGAAGCGGCGATTGCGCTGTTGGGAGAGTCAGTGGGACGCCGCCTGCGCCGTCAGGGACTAACGGGCGCCACGGTGACGCTCAAGCTCAAGTATTCGTATGGAAGTGGGCGAACGGCGCAGCGGCGGCTTCCCCACCCCACCGACGACGAGAATATCTTTGTTGCCGTGGCGCTCGAGCTGCTCGATAATATCTGGCAAAAAGGCATGCACGTACGTCTGGCAGGTATCGGTATGAGCGACTTCGACCACCAAGGCGGTATCCAAACCGACCTGTTCTGCGAAGTCGATGACCGCGGGGCCCAATCCAGCGACCGTCGCGACCTCTCAGTCGCCATCGACGCCGTCCGAGACAAATTCGGCGACACCGCCCTATCCTTCGGCCGCCAATCCCGCTTCAACGATTAACCACCTTTGGGTAAAAAGAAAGCCGGGCAGGTGCGGAAAACCGCAACTGACCGGCGATATGCATGAGGGTAGCTAAACCCCGTCTCAAATGAGCTACTAGAGGAGGTTGAGGGGGAGCAGGGGGGCGTCGCCCCAGAGCTTTTCTAGGCGGTAGAAGTCGCGGGCTTCGGGAGTGAAGACGTGGACGACAACAGAACCGTAGTCCATGAGCATCCAGGTCTTCTGCTCACGGCCCTCGATGGAGAACGGATGCTCGCCGCAAGCCTCGGCGACCTTCTCCTCGATCTCGTCGACGATCGAATCGACTTGGCGGTTGTTGGTACCGGTGGCGAGCACAAAGTAGTCGCACACATCGGAAAGCTCGGTCAGGTCGAGCACCTGCACGTCCTCGCCCTTCTTGTCGTAGGCGGCCTGCGCGGCGGCGCGGGCGACATCCTCGGCGGCGACACCGCTCGCGGACAGCGAGGCGGCGGTGCGGTCGGACGTGGCGGCGAAGCTCTTGTGCTCCACACCTTCAAGAATCTGCTCGTCGGTCATGGTCTCGTCGGCCATGGAATACCTCTTTCTAGACGCACCCGAGCTAGCGCAGCTGGGCGTAATGGTTGTAAATCGTAATAGCCGTGGGATAAAGATAGCGCCCGGACTGGATCACATAGACCAGACCTTGCGCAAAACAGGAGAAGAACAACTCATCGAGCGTCGACTCCCCCACCATCTTGCGCAGCGCATGCGCATAGTCGCCGTGGCGGTTGGGCTCGATGGCATCGGCCACAAAGACCACCATATCGAGCGGCGTCATGTCGCAGGCACCCACGGTGTGACGGTCGACAGCCTGGAAAACGGCCGGCGACAACTCGGAGAAAAGCTGCGGAAGCTCATAGGCGGCAACAGGGCCATGCAAAAGCGGCGTCGCGGCGGAAGGAGAGCCGGCAATCTTAATGCCGTAATGCAGAGCGCGCGTGACCAGCTCGTCGTCGGAGAGCACTTTGTCCCAGTCATGGATCAGGCCGGCGGCAGCGGCATCAAAGCGGTCAACGCCGTAGACCTCGGCCAGATGAAGTGCGGTCTCGGCAACACCCAGCGAATGCACATAGCGCTTGCGCTTATCCTTCATGCGAACATCGAGCAGCTCTTGAATGCGCTTGAGCAGCGCGCGCTCATCGCCCTCAAACTGATCCTCTACCGACAACGTAGACCCCCATCACTCAAAATCTTCTTGGCCCAAATCGGCATATAGCCTGCGTTTGCGAATGTAGCCGAGCACGGACTCGCTCGTAAGATAGCGCACGCTCATACCGCGAGCTACTCGCTTACGAATGTTCGTCGAGCTGATCGCCAGCGCCGGAATCTGAATATAGCGCACGTCGAACGGCAGCCCCGACTCTTTGATTCGGGCACGCGCCGTATCGATATCAAAGCCCGGTCGTGTCGCCGCAATAAAGGTAGCAAGCTCAGCGATTCGTTCGGCATCATGCCAGGTAACAATATCGATAATCGCGTCAGCGCCCGTAATAAAGTAGAGCTTTACCTGCGGCGGGTAAAAGTCGCGAAGGGCATGAAGCGTATCGGCCGTATAGGTTACACCCGGACGGTCAATCTCGAACCGACTCGCCAAAAAGGCCGGGTTCGCAGCGGTGGCGAGGACCGTCATGGCATAACGGTCCTCGGCAGGCGTCACCGGCTTGTCAAGCTTAAAGGCAGGCGTGCCCGCCGGCATAAAGAGCACGGCATCCAAGTCGAGGGACTCACGCGCCTGCTCAGCGGTCACCAGGTGCCCGTAATGGATGGGATCAAAGGTGCCACCCATAATGCCGAGCCTAAACTCCTGCCCGTCCTCTAGAGGAAGCTCGGGCAGACCGATTCCACCGCGCAGCGACATGGCTTACTCGCCCTCCGAGGTCTCGGCATCGTCCTCGGCATCCGCCGCATCGACAACCTCGACGCCCTCATCCGCAGCATCGGCCACGTCAATGGCCTCGACGGCAACGTCCTCGCCAGCATCCTCGAGCTCTTCGTACTCCGAGAAGTCCTCGGCGCCCTCAAAGTCAAAGGCGCGCTGGCAAATGCGGACCTCGTCGCCCGCACGGCAACCGGCCTTCTCGAGCGCGTCGTCAACACCCATACGCGCAAACTTATGCTGCAGGTAAATGACGGCTTCCTCGTTTTCCCAGTCGGTCTGGATGACCATGCGCTCGATGGCACGACCGACCACGCGGAAGGCACCGGGCTCTTCCTGGACAATGCGGAACCGCTTCTCACGCTGCAGGCGGCGGCGCTCCCACTCATCGTCGCGCAGAACGACCGGCTCATCAGAGACCGCAAGCTCAGCGCGCAGCTTAGCCACCTGCTCGCCCACGGCAAGCATCAGCGTGTTGAGGCCGGCGCCAGTCACGGCGGACACGGCAAAGAACATATGGCCATCGTCGAGCGCCGCACGCTTAAGGTCGGCAATCTTGTCGGCCGTGCCCGGCGCATCGCACTTGTTGGCAACGACGATCTGCGGACGCTCCGAAAGCTCGGCGCCATACTGCTCGAGCTCGCGGTTGATGATGCGATAATCCTCAACCGGATCGCGATCCTCAAAACCGCCCGTCATGTCGACGACGTGCATGATCAGGGCCGTACGCTCAATGTGGCGCAAGAACTGGTGACCCAGGCCCTTGCCCTCGCTCGCGCCCTCAATAAGGCCGGGGACGTCGGCAACGACGTAAGAATATTCGCCGGCACGCACCATGCCCAGATTGGGCACGAGCGTGGTAAACGGGTAGTCAGCAATCTTGGGGCGGGCGGCACTCATGCGCGCAATGAGCGATGACTTACCCACCGAGGGAAAGCCCACGAGTGCGGCATCGGCCATAAGCTTCATCTCGAGCTCAATCCAGTGCTCCTCGGCCGGCTCGCCTAGCTGGGCAAAGGCCGGAGCGCGGCGCACCGACGTCACAAAGTGGGTATTGCCCAGACCGCCGGCACCACCGGGCGCCACGACGACGCGCTCGCCGTCGTGCACCAGGTCGGCAATCTCGAACATCGGTGTCTGCGTCTCGGGGTCGAGCTCGCGCACCACGGTACCCATAGGGACCTTAAGAATCAGGTCCTCGCCGCTCTTACCGTTACGACGGGCACCCTGCCCGTGCGTGCCGCGCTCGGCGCGAAAGTGATGCTTAAAGCGGTAATCGATCAGCGAAGAAAGCTGAGCATCGGCCTGGATGACGACATTGCCGCCACGACCGCCGTCGCCGCCATCGGGGCCGCCCTTGGGGACAAATGCCTCGCGCCTAAACGACATGCATCCGGCTCCGCCGTCGCCGCCGCAAACGTTAATGCGGCTGATATCGGTGAACTGTGACAACAGAATCGCCTCCTACAAAAAAGAGGGAGACCCTTGAATCCTAAAACTCAAGTGCCTCCCACATATGTGCTCTATGAAGGGTGAATTACGCGTTCGCGAGCGGGCGTACGCTGACCCTGTGCTTGATACCCTTGTGGAACTCAACGGTACCGTCGACCAGCGCGAACAGCGTGTCGTCCTTGCCACGGCCAACGTTCTCACCCGGGTGGATGTGCGTGCCGTGCTGACGGACGAGAATCGTGCCCGTGGTTACCGTCTGGCCGGCGAAGCGCTTCGTGCCAAGGCGCTGACCGCGGGAGTCACGGCCATTACGGGAGGAACCGAGTCCTTTTTTGTGTGCCATTGTGTATACCTACTCTTTCGTTACGAGTGTAATCTACTCGGCGACGGGAGCCTCGGCAACAGCCTCGGCCTCTGCCTTGACAGCCTTCTTGGCGCGGGACGTAGCCTGGACCTTCACGATCTTCAGCTTGGTGAGCTGCTGACGATGACCCTTCAGACGACGATAGCGCTTACGCTTGTGGAACTTGAAGACCAGCTGCTTCTCGCCCTTGAACTGCTCAACGATCTGAGCGGTAACCTTGGCCTTGGCCAGCTTGTCGGGATCGGTGACGATCTTCTTACCATCGTTGAGGAAGATGACCGGCAGGGTGACCTTGTCGCCCTCATTGCCCTCGATCTTCTCGACGGTGATGACATCGTCGGTGGCGACCTTGTACTGCTTGCCGCCCGTGTTAACGATTGCGTACATGTTTACTTGCCCTTCATGCATCAGTTAGTGCAACAGCCGAATATAGTAGCAGGCGATAATACCCCCGTCAACGAGTATGTGGAGCAAATCCACAAGTTCGCACAGGTATGGGGCTGACGAGTCGGCCCTCGTCGTCCTCGCATGCTTGATTCTGACGCTCGACATCGTAGGAGCAGATGGTCACGAGGTCTTGCATACCGGTGGAAACAATAGGTGCATCCACGCCCGGGGTCAAGCCCTGCAACAAAACATCAGCAGCGGAAAGCAAAATTTCCGGACGCATGGAGCCCTCGTTGTCGGCATGGGTGTCGAGCATGAGCACCAAATGGTCCGGGCGATCCCCCGCCGTGAGCTCATAGCCCACGAGCGTGTGATCCAAATCCAAGCGCTTGCTTTTTTTGCCGCGCGCGTAGTCGATGCCATGGTCCGCGCGCAGTGCGTCGATCGCGCGACGCACCTCGTCGGCGCTTACGGGCGCCTCGGGATCCAAGTGCAGGTCGATGCGATACGACAGGCGCGTGAGCTGCGCCGTCAGCGCCGGCGTGCGCACGTCGATGTACGCCGCCTCAATGGGCGCCAGATCGGCCGGAGACGCCGCAGCCAGGCGCCCAAACGCCTCGTCGAGCGCCACGAACTCGGTCATAAACAGGTCATACCACTCGCAGGTCGACGACGTACCCACCGGTAGCGCCGAAGAGAAGCCCACGCGCATGTGCGGAGAGAAGCCCTGCGTGACGGCATAGGGAAGTCCCGCACGGCGCACGATGCGCTCAATGGTATGGATTACTTCGAGATGGCCCAGGTACTTAAGGCGATCGCGCTTGCCATAGCGAACACGAAGCCTAAAGAGCGTGGGGTTGTCGGTCAGGCGCTCACTCATGCGCGATCACCCATCAATACATTCTTGGCGTGGAGCGTGGGGCAGATTCCGCAGCCGGTGCACGACGTGCGGGTGCAGTCGGGAGTCGTGACACCCTCGAGCGAGCGACGGTACTCGCGCTCGAGGAAGCCGCGCGTGCAACCGGGGCTCACATGCTCCCACGGCAGGCGCCAGTCCAACTCGTAGGGCAGGTGCACGAGCTCATTGAGGTCGATGCCGTTTTTGGCAGCAGCCTCCTTCCAGTTATCGAGCGAGAAATGCTCCACCCAGGCGTCAAAGCGAGAGCCCGCGCGCCAAGCATCGATGATGACGGGCGTCATGTCACGACCGGCGCGGGACAGCGCGGCCTCGATGAGCGAGGTCTCAGCATCGTGGTAATGCACGCGGACGGCACGGTTACGAACGCTCGTGATAAGCAGCTTTTGGCGACGCTTGACGTCGTCGTAATCGAGCTGCGGGCACCACTGGAACGGCGTGGCAGCCTTGGGGATAAAGACCGAAACCGAGATGGACACCGAAATCGAGCCGCGACGAGCCTTGGGCACCACGGAGCGACCGAGCTCCAGCACGTGATCGGCCAGATTGGCGATGGCCACGATGTCCTCGTCGCGCTCGCCGGGAAGGCCCATCATAAAGTAGAGCTTCATGCGGTTCCAGCCGGCCTCGAAGGCCGCCTTGGCCGCACGGTCCAGGTCCTCCTCGGTCACGTTCTTGTTAATGATGTCGCGCATGCGCTGACTGCCGGCCTCGGGCGCGAACGTCAGGCCGCCCTTCTTTTCGCCGGCGACCGACTCGGCCATATCCACGCCAAACGAATCCAAGCGCTGCGACGGAATGGACACGCGAATACCCGTATCCTCCAGGCGACGGTTGAGCCTGCCGAGCACGTCGCGGATGCAGGAGTGGTCAGTCGTGGAGAGCGAGGTCAGCGACACCTCGTCATAGCCGGTCTTTTCCAGACCCTGAATCACCGACGAGACGATCTGGTCGGCCGAGCGCTCGCGCACCGGGCGATACGTCATGCCTGCCTGGCAAAAACGACACCCGCGGGCGCAGCCGCGCAGGATCTCGATAGACAGGCGGTCGTGGACCAGCTGTGCATAGGGTACGCACGACTGCGACAGCGGATTGGTGGCACCAAAGTCCTCGACGACGCGCTTGTAGACCACGGTCGGCGCATCCTTGCCCTCACGCGGCACGGTGTAGCCATGCGGCGAGCAGGGATCGTCGTGACGAACCTCATAGAGCGACGGCACGTAGTTGCCGGCAATGGATGCAAGCTGCTCAACAATCTGCGCGCGCGGGACCCCTTCGTCACGCAGTCGGCGATGCAGCTGGCAGGTCTCGAGCAGCGATTCCTCGCCCTCGCCGATGAGGATAGCATCGAAGAAGGCCGCGTACGGCTCGGGGTTGTACACCGAAGGACCACCGGCGATGACAATGGGGTCGTCCTCGGTGCGGTCGGCCGCCAACAGCGGAATGCCAGCGAGGTCGAGAGCCTCGAGGAAGTTCGTCACCGCCATCTCGTGCGGCACATGCAGGCCGACGATATCAAACGAAGCGACGGGGGCGGCACCTTCGAGCGACAGCAGTGGAATACCCGCCTCGCGCATGGCGTCACCCATATCAGGCCACGGCACATAGCCGCGCTCGCAGGAGATGCCCTCGGCCTGGTTAAGAATGTTGTAGAGGATGGCGATACCTTGGTTGGGCAGACCGACCTCGTATACGTCCGGATAGATCAGGCAACAACGGTAATCGGCATCGGCCTTGGAAAGCGTGCCCCACTCGTGATCGATATAGCGGCTCGGTTTCTCGACCTTGGCGAGCAGCGGCTCAATTAAATGAAAACAATCTTGGTATGCAACGCGCAACGGAAAACCCCTAAGCAGCGAGATCGGATGCGTCCTGGTAGGACGCCATAGGACGGGTAGCGCCCGCGACCCTGGTCACCAGATCGCGAACGCGGGAGAACGTGGCAGTGACCACCTCGTTGGCACGGCTGTAGTCGACATCGCGCTCGTAAAGCGAAACGAGCGCACGGCCCATGCCATAGGTGCCCGCGGCAGCAGTGAGCGCCTTGACGGCAAACCCAATATGCGGCGTCTGCTTGACGAGCACGCGGGTGACCGCGCGGATCACAAGACCGCCGGCAAGCACGCCCGCGACCTCGTAGCCGCGCTCAGGCTTAATGCCGCGCCCAAAGACGGCAGCGAGCTCAAAGAGCATGCCCACCTGCGCCAGCGCCATAACGGGATAATCGGCGCCCGGCAAAAACACCAGCGCACCGGTCGCCATATTGGTGAGCGCGCACGAGGTGATAATACGATTGGCAGCCGCGATGCGCATGAAGGCAAAATTCGCAGCAAAAGCCGTTTCCTTGTCGGTGCGATCGAGAATCCAGCGGGCAAGCGTCTCGAGCAGATACGTCTTATCGGTTGCCGCTACCACGCCGAGCATGGGCGTGGACTCCTCGATAAACGGCACCTCCACAGCAGACTCGGCAAGCACGCATACGGGCGCGCCGGCGATCACGAGCTCCTGCACGGCACTCTCCAAGCGGTCGGAACCACACGAGAGCACCAGTGCCACATCAGTATCGGTCTTTGGAGCAATTCGCTCCTCCCCCAGACGCTCGACGCGCACAATGCCCGAGGTCGTCTGCGGCACAAAGGCGTCACGCACCGTCTCGGCCAGAAAGCGCGAGGCGGACGAATCCAGATAGACCGAGACGCGCACCGGCGTATCGGAATCCTTCTTAACGGACGCGCCCATCTTAAAAGCGCGGGTCAGCTTATCTACGGGAATTTTCATAGCAAACCCCTCCAGCGGTTACGCGGCGCCCGAACGATGCCGCCATATGGATTGTACGATACCCACCGTCAGCAGCTGAATCATCATCGAAGACGAACCAAAGCTAATAAACGGTAGCGGAATACCGGTAATCGGCATCATGCCGATGCACATGCCGATGTTTTCGAAGGTCTGGAACGCCCACATGCCAACGATGCCCACACACGAAAGACGCAAAAACAGCGACTCACACTTAAAGGCGACGCGAATCGTCGAAAAGATCAACAGCACGTAGAGGCACAGGAGCAAAAAGGAACCGCAAAAGCCAAAGGTCTCGGACAGGAAGGCGAAGACGAAGTCGGTGTGGAACTCAGGCAGAAAGCCGCCGGCCGACTGCGTCGCATGGCCCAAGCCCTTACCAAAGAAGCCGCCAGAGCCAACGGCGATAAGCGACTGCTGCAGGTTGTAGGCATCGTCCGAATCGGCATTATCGGGGTCGATAAAGACCGTCAGACGGTTCATCTGATACTGCTTGATGAGCACATCGTGGCCGAGCAACGAATCAAAGACCGAATCGAGCGCCAGGACGAGGGCCACCAGGCCCACGAGCAGGGCTAGGGTCGACAGCACCCATTCGCGGCGTGCACCGCTCATACAAATGACGATGGCGCCCGAAACCAGCACGACCAGGCCCGAGCCCAGGTCGCCCATGGCAACGACGGCCAAAAACGGAATGGACAGCATGCCGCAGAGCTTGACGTAGTCGCGAGCGGTATCGATGCGACCGTTATACTGCGAGCCAAGCGTAGCAATAAAGAAGATGGTGATGAGCTTGGCAAGCTCAACCGGCTGGAATGTCAAGCCGATACCGGGAATCTTGATCCAGCCCGTCATGCCCAGACCGCCCGTATAGGACAGACCCGGAATCTTGGGCGAGAAGATCACAATCAGGTCGATGACGAGCAACGCCGTCGAGAAATTGGATATACCGCGCAGGTCGGTACGCCAGACCAGCACCGCCAGCACCGCACCGATGCCAATTCCCAGCAGATGGCGTGAGAACGAGGCATCGGCCTTAAACTGCGAAGCCGACCAGATAATGATGGCACCGTAGGCGACGAGCGCCACAGTAGCCACGAGCACACCGATATGCACCTTTTGGCGAAACGTGCCGCGCGAGGCCGAAAGTTGCTTGTTGACGCGGTCCAGGCTGCTGCGAGAGCCGGTCTTGGTTGAACGGAACAGATCCGCCGGAGAAAAATCCATCGCAACCTCCTATCGAACCGAAGAATCGCCCGAGGCCGAAGAGGTATCGGGCTCGTCATAAATCACACCGAGCACGTCGCGCACAACATGCATCGCGGTATCTGAGCCGCCGCCGCCCTGCTCCAGGACAGTAGCGATGACATACTTGGGATTATCGGCCGGTGCATAGGCGCAGAACCAAGCGTATTCGTCCTCGCCGCTTTTCTCGCCCGTGCCCGACTTGCCGTATACCTGCGGCGTCAGGGTACCAAAGTGCGCCGCCAGGGACGTCGATGCCGTGTAAATCACGTCGTGCATGCCGTTGCGAACAAGAGCCAAATCCGAATCGCTGTTGATCTTGGCCTCCAGACGCTTCTTCTTGCCCTTGCCGTTGTACTTATAGGCATCGCCGTCGCCATCGCGCGACACGGCAGACAAAAACACGTGAGGCACGTACTGTTTGCCGCCGTTGGCAAGACCCATATAGGCGCACGCCATCTGCAGGGGCGTCACCAGGATGTCGCCCTGGCCGATGGCAATGTTGGTCATATCGCCGGCATTCCACTTACGATCCTCGGCAGAGGCATCGGTGAAGTACGACTCTTTCCACTCGGCATCGGGAATACGGCCCGCGCCCTCACTCGGCAGATCGATACCGCAGGTCTTGCCTAGACCCCAGCGACGAAAGACCTCCTGCAGGCCCTCGGGATGTTGCTCGTCATAGAAGAACGCCTTGCCCATGTCGTAGAAGACGGGGTCGCACGAGTTGGCGATACCCGACTGCAGCGTCATGGTGCCGTGGCCGGAATGCAGCCAGCAGCGCTTGCCCCAAGCCTTGCCCAAGCCCGTCCAATAGCCCGTGCAGTTGGTTGTCTGCGTTGAGGTGTAGGTTCCAAACTCAAGACCGGCCAGTGCCGAGAGTGGCTTGATGGTCGAGGCCGACATGTACTGTCCGCTAATGGCGCGGTTGAGCAGCGGGTGCGAGCCCTTGTCATCATTGAGCTCGGTCCACACGTCATTTGAGACGCCGCCGATAAAGACGGACGGATCGAACTTGGGCTCGCTCGCCATGCCCAGGATCTCGCCATTGTTGGGATCGAGACACACCACGGCGCCGTTGCCGGCATTGCTGTAGCCAGTGGTCTTGGCAAGCTCGATAGCGCTCGCCAGCGCCGTCTCACAGGCCTGCTGGATCTTAAGGTCGAGCGTGAGCTTAATGTCGGAGCCGGCCTTCGCGGGCACGGCGCCGGCCTGACCGGTCACATTGCCCGAGGCATCGACCTTGACGGTCTGCTCGCCACGAATACCCTGCAGCAGGTTTTCGTAGTAGCTCTCAACGCCCGCTTGGCCCACGATATCGCCCGACTGGTACGTAATCCGGCCAGCAGAAGCATCATCATCGCCAGAGGTTTTCTTATTCTGGGCCTCGAGCTGCTCTGAGGTAATGGTGCCGGTATAGCCCAAAATGTGACAGGCCGTCTCGCCGTACGGGTACTGGCGCTCGGTACGCTCGGCAATCTTGACGCCCGGGAACTCGCCTGCGTGCTCCTTGATATAGGCAACCGTGGAACGACGGACGTCCGTCGCGATGGTATGCAGGCTCTGGGCGCCCTCGGAATTGTCCTGGATATTGCGCAGAACCGCCACGTAGGGCATACCGAGCACGTTGGCAAGATGGCGAACCAGAACCTCATCCTCGGCAAGGTCGCGGTAGGCCACGACAGCAAGTGAGGGACGGTTCTGGACAAGTGCCACGCCATTGCGGTCGAGGATGCGGCCGCGCACAGCGGGTGTGGTAACGGTGCGCGTCTGATTGCTATTAGCCTGCTTTTCGTAATAGTCCGACGAGACCATCTGCATGCCCCACAGCTTGACGGCAAGCGCCGCGAACATCGCGCCCACACCCGTGGTGAGGATGGAGAAGCGGCCCTTAAAGGCGGTCGCCGCGGTATTGCCCTCGCCCTCGGTGGCGCGCGGGGCCGTTCCATGCTGCGTATCGTAGGTAAAACGGGAATCGCCGCGACGCATGATGACCAGCGCGACCACGATGGCCACAACCAGCACGATACCGGCGATAATAACCGTCATCTGGGAAGACATCTACGAGCCTCCCCTATTTGAGCTTACGGGTCTTGGGCTTAAAGCGCATGCCCGTCTGGCGTCCGCCACGTGCGGAGAATCCATAACCGGACTGCGGCACGACGCCGGACATCAAAAACGGAATGGCAACCAGACCCGTCAGGATCGAAGACGGCAGCGCATGGCCGAAGATCGCCACGACAAAGCTCGTCTCCAAACCCATAAACAGCAAGATGATGCTGTAGATCACATTAATGACGAGCGCGAAGGCACCCACCGTGATGCCGCGCGCACTCGGGGTACCGCCCGTCTGACCGGCGGCGCTATGCACCAGGGCAAAAGAACCCACGGTCAGCAGGAGCGACATAACTCCCACCGGCACGGCAGCGGAAAGGTCATAGAACAAGCCGCTGCAAAAACCGCACGCGACGGCACGGGTCGGGTCGCCCGAGAACACGCTTAGGCACACCAGGATAATCATAAAGTTGACGCGACCGCCCGCAATGGAGATCTGCGGTGTCAGGCCTGCCTGAAGCAGCACGCACACGATGGCGGCGATTACAAACGTGCGGGAGCTCATCCCCTGCTCGTGTAGATCCATGGACATGCCCCCTATTCGCTCGAGCCGGAATCGGTCGTCTCGGACGTGTCGGAACTGTCATCCGAACTCTCGTCCTTCGTCTTGGTCGCAGCATCGCGCGACGTTCCCTGCGGCGTGCTGTTGGCCGTGCTCACGTCCTCATCCGAGGCCGACTGTTCGTCGGTCAGCGAGGTAATGACCAGCACTTCCTCGTTGTTCTCGGCCGTGGTCTGAGCGCGCACCACAATGGTGTAGTAAACGTCGTTTGCCGATTTCTCAACCGACGAGACGGTGCCGAGCGGAAGGCCCTTGGGGAACACACCGCCAATGCCCGAGGTCACGATGATGTCGCCAACCTTAACGTCGGAATCGACGCTCACGTACTCAAGACGCAGCGTGCCGTCAGCCTGACCCTGCAGCATGCCCTGGGCGCGCGTGTCCTGCACCATGGCGGACACGCCCGAGTTCTCATCGCCAATCAGGCGCACGGTGGACGTCTTGGCCGAGACCTCGATAATCTGGCCTATGACACCGGCCGAACTCGTCACAGGCATGTTGATGGAAAGCCCGTCGGCAGAACCCTTGTCGATGGTTACGGTCGAGGTCCAGGCATCGCCCGAGGCACCAACGATACGAGCTGCGGTCGATTTGAGGTTGTAGGTCGACTGCAGGCCGACCAGCCCCTCCAGACGCTCAGCAGTCTTTTGGGCCTCGGAGAGCTCGGCGACCTTAGAGGTCAGCTCCTCATTTTGCTTCTTAAGCTCGTCAAGCGTGTCCTGCGACGCCGTAAGGTTAGAGAACACGTTGCCGATCGCATTGAAGGGAGCCGCCACAGCCGAGCCCACAAAGCGTATCGGCGAGGTAATCGTCGTCACGCCCGAACGCACGGCATGAATCGGCCCTGCCTCGCCCTCGCGGATGTAAAACGTGAGCAGCAACACCGAAATCAGGCTGAAAACAATCAACGGGCGCATACCCGTTGATTGTCGCTTGGTATTCAGATTTGTGGAGAAACCCGAAGATCGTGCCAAATGGAATCCACCTTTTGGAAATTAAGCATTGGTCTGGACGAAGCCGCCATCAAACGCATTGGCCTCGAGCACACGGGCACAGCCGTTAACGACGTTATCGAGCGCCGTGGGGCTAACGTTGACCGAAACGCCGGTCTCATCGCGCAGGCGCACGTCGAGACCGCGCAGCAGCGCGCCGCCACCGGTCAGCAAAATGCCGTAGTACATAAGGTCCGAGGCAAGATCGGGAGGCGTAGCGTCGAGTGCGTCCTTGACGGCCTTGGCCATCTCGTCGAGCGGCTTGTTGAGTGCGCGACGAATCTCCTCGCTCTCGATGCGCACAGTCTTGGGCAGACCGGTGATCACGTCGCGGCCGTTGACCTCGACGTCGAGCTCGTCCTTGAGCGGCACGGCGGAGCCGACCTTGATCTTGATGTCCTCTGCCGTACGCTCGCCGATGGCCAGGTTGTAGGCATCGCGAACGTGCGTGAGGATAGCCTGGTCGAACTCGTCGCCGGCAATACGGATGGACTGCGAAACGACGATGCCGCCCATAGCGATAACGGCAACCTCGGTAGTACCGCCACCGATGTCGATAACCATGGAGCCGGTGGGCTCCTCGACGGGCAGGTCGGCGCCGATGGCGGCAGCCATAGGCTCTTCGATCAGATAGGCCTGGCGGGCACCGGCCTGGATCGTGGCCTCAAAGACAGCGCGCTTCTCGACCGACGTGACGCCGGAGGGAACGCAGACGACAACACGCGGACGCGGAGTCCACGGATAGCGCTTCTCGGACGCCTTGTCGATAAAGTAGCGAAGCATGGCCTCGGTAACGTCGAAGTCGGCGATGACGCCGTCCTTCAGGGGACGAACGGCCACGATGTTGCCGGGCGTACGGCCGAGCATGCGCTTTGCCTCGATACCGACCGCCAGGATGCGCTCGTCGTTCTTGTCGATGGCGACTACAGAGGGCTCGCGAATGACGATGCCCTTGCCGCGCACTGAGACAAGCGTATTGGCGGTGCCGAGGTCGATGGCAAGATCGCCCGCATAGCTACCGAAGAACATATCCATCAAAGAAAACAACGCAACTCCTGATGTGTTGGATGATTGCTGGAAAACTACTAGCTCATCATACTAGCGCAAGCCCGGCACCTCACTTGCGGTGAAGCGCCGGGCAAAGCTAAATCCCATAAGGTCACTACTGGTTGTCAGCAGCCGAGAAATCCATATCGAGCGAGGAAACGGCCCAGCCGATATGGTTGCCGGAGCGCACGAATTTAACGGTGTACTCCTGCTCGCCTCCCTTGGACAGCGATGCCTTCACCTTGGCGGTCGTCTCGGTCATGGACTGATCCATGCCCTCGACTGACACGGTGGCACCCTGCGGAATCGAGGAGATGATCATCGACTTGGCGTCCTCGGACAGGCTCGAGGCCAGGCAAGACTCGGCCTTTGCGGTGTCACCGTCGCCGGCAGCCTGGAACAGATCGGTAACGACAGACTCCTGGGACGGGAAGCCAAAGCCGCGCGTGTAGGCAAAGCCCAGACCGCCCGCGGCGATCAAAATGAGCAGAAGCAGCACGATGAAGACTTTGAGACCCGTGTGGCGATGGCGACGACGGACCTTGGCCTGCTTACGGTCCTGACGGTCCTGCTGGACCATCTCGGACTCGGACAGCGTAAAGAAGCCGGTGTCCGAGGGATCGGGCATAAACTGACCGGTCGCGCCCGTAGGATCGAGCGGATCAACGGCAGGAGCGTCCATCGCGGGCGCCGGAGCCGTGGCCATAGCCGTCTGGGCAGACAGCGCGGCAAGCGAATCGTGCACGCGGGCAAGCTCATCGGCCTGCTCGGAGGTGAGCTGGTAGATGCCATCGGCAGTAGCGGCGTTAAAGGCGTCGAGTGCGTCGGAAGGACGGCCGGCGGCAGAAAGCGCCTGACCCATGCCGGCGTTGAGCGCACGCGTGTCGTCGCGGGGGCCGGCAAAGTCGATAGCCGTGCGGTAGGTCTCCACGGCATCCGCCGGACGGCCGAGCTTAATGAAGCAACGACCGAGCTCGCCGAGTGCGGCGGCAGGAGCCGGATTGGCGCCGTCGATGGCGGCCTGACGGAAGGCGGTTCCCGCGTTGGCATAGTCGCCCGACTGGAACAGCGCATTGCCCAGGCCCAGATAGGCCTTGAACGGCGTAACATAGGAAGCATCCTGCGTAGCGGCAGAGAACGCCTGAGCGGCCGTCGTGTAGTCGCCCACGGCGGCGAGCGCCTTGCCGCGGTTGGTGAGCAGCGCGCCGCGCTTGCCGTAGGTGCCGTCGTTGAGGGCGGCGGCATAGGCCTCGGCGGCCTCGGCATACATGCCCAGGTGCATCAAGGCGTTGCCACGAAGGTGATCGGCCTCGCCCATAATCTCATCGGGAGTCTTTGCCGCCCCAAGCATCTGGGCTGCAGCGGAAAAATCACCCGCGCGGTAAGCGGCGCGGCCCTGTTGGATCAGCTGGCTATTCAAGGAAGTCCCCTTTACTCGTGAACGATCTCGACATGGACGATCTCGTCGCCGGCACGCAGCTGCGAAATCACATCGAGACCCTCGACCGTGGTACCAAAGACGGTGTAACCGGAATCGAGGTTATGCTGGGCACCCAGGCAGAAGTAGAACTGCGAACCCGCGGAATCGGGATCCATGGAGCGCGCCATGGCAAGGGCGCCATCGACATGGCTGTTGCGCGGATTGGTGGCAAACTCGCCCTTGATGCAGTAGCCGGGGCCACCGGTACCGGGCATGCCGTCGGGGCCCTCAAGACCGGCAGCGACGTCGGCGCCGGACATGTCGCGGGTATTGGGGTCGCCGCCCTGGATGACAAAACCGGGCACATAGCGATGGAACTTAAGGCCATCATAGAAACCCATCGTGGAAAGCTCGCAGAAGTTCGCGACATGAATGGGAGCGCCCTCGCCGTCAAACTTGACCTTGATGGTACCCTTCGACGTCTCGATAACGGCGCATTCGTCGCCGGCAAGCTGATACTCGGGCGTGTAGAGCTCTTTCTTAAAACCAAACATGTGGTTCCTTCCCCGTGCGTTTAAAGCATATTTGTACGAATTGTAGCAATAAGCATGCGCTTACATCAATTGCGCACGTAGGTTATGCCGACTATGGCGAACTAATTTTAGGAACGCTGCTGCGGCTTCCAGGAGCCCACGTTGGCGTCGTACTGATTCAGCGCGCTGTTGCCGCCCTGTGCGATGGGCGCCAGGATCTCGCTTTGGTGGGAACTCATCGACTCGCCATCGGGAATGGCCAGCGAGATGTCCCAGCTCTGGCAGATCACGTCGACGCGCTCGTACATCCACTCGGCAAGCTGCTTTAAGTGGGCGATGTCGTCCGCATAGACCGTATCGTCCTGTACTTTCAGGTTGTTGAGCTCATCTTGCGTCTTTTTGATCTGGTCGCGCAGGGCGTAGGCACTCTGCGACAGCTCCTGACGGGTGGACAGTGGCGTTCGAAGATAACCATTGTTAAAAGAATCGATGACCTCGCCGATCTGGTCCTCGTCACCGTAGGACACGATGGTCTGATACAGACCGTCGAGCCTGGTATAGAGCTGATCATCGGTGAGCACGGTTTCTTCCTGGACCACCTCGGCAGAATCGTCCTGCTTGGTATCGTCCTCAGTCGCCTCGCCCTTTTGGCGCGTGGGGAAGGTCGTCTGCGCGGCCTGGCCAAACTGGTCGTAGAAGCCAGGCATGACACCCATGGGATCGGTCGTCACGAACCAATAGGCACCGCCGCAAACGACGGCAAGGACCGCGATGATAATGAGCGGCTTGGGGATATGACGCTTGTGCTTGTGATAGGCGTCCTCGTCGGGGTGCACCTTGCGCTTGGTTTTTTGAGCATCGTCATGCAGGGAAACGGGCGTGGGAACATCGACCTTGGGGATACCGAAATCCTTATCGAAAGCCGGCAGCACGCAGGTCTCGTTAGGATCAGCGGCATCCGAAAGCACCGCAGCGGCAGAGGCCGGCGCATGCGGCACCTCGGTATCGATCTGCTCTTGCGTTAGGCGCGGAAAGCCCGCCGTGCGGCCCGCTGCCAGGTCGGATGCGGCCGCGTCCTCGGAGAGGATGCCCGGAGCGGGGCGTCCGCATTTGGGGCACGTACGATCATGCGGAGAAAGACGGGCACCGCAGCCCTCACAGAACACGAACTCGGTGTGCTCGGGACCATCGCCCGGACCCACATAGGCGTTGCAGTAGGGGCAGAACGAGGCGCCGTCCTCGATAGTCTTAAGGCAATGCGGGCAGATCACGGCATCCTCTTTTCGAAGCAATTCAAATAATCGAGGTTAGAGCATAACATCGCCACGGCCCCACAGGAGCAAGGCATCAATTCAACATCGGAGGGTAGCTAATTTGGGACGGGGCTTTTTTAGCTGCCCTGGCCGCCAATTGGCCAAATCGATCGCGCCATCAGCCTGGGGGCCATCAACCGGGGTAGCTAAAAAAGCCCCGTCCCAAATTAGCTACCCTGTAAGGTGCGGTTACAACTTCTTTTTCTTGGGCATCGAGACTTTGATACCTTGGGCGGACTTGGTTACGCGGGAGCGCTTGGCGCCCGTGGGCTTCTTTTTCTTTGGCTGGGCCTGGGCCACGCCCTCGAGTGCGCGGGCCTCGGCCTCACGAACGGTGCGAGCTTCGCGGCGCTGCGCCATGTCGGCGGCGACGCGCTTGGCTAAACGCTCCGCCGTCGAACCCGTCGAGCTCACCTTGCCGCCACCCCGACCCAGGCGGACGCGCACACCGCGGCCAAAACCAGTTGCGGCATGACGACGACGCGGCTTGAGCGAATCCATCATCGTGGCGAGCTTAAAGAACACCGAGCAGGTAAAGACCACGATGACAGCCAAGATAACCATCTGGTCCATCGACAGGTTGGCAATAGACAGCAGCTCCGGGAATCCGATAACGCCCACCAGGATGCCGGCGACTACAAACACAAAGAGCACCACACGTAAGGGCGTGAGAGGCTGCGAGATGCGCCAGATCAGGCTGACGCTCGCCGCGCACGACGTAAGCAGGCACATCGTAGACAGCGTGAGCTGGCTAAAGCCAAACACGCGCGCCACAAAGATATCGAGCACCGCAGCCAAAATGACCGCAATCGAAGCCGGCAGTGCCCGCTTGAGCACGTTCGTCAGGAACGACCCCTTCACGCGAGCATTGTTGGGCTCCAGGCCCAACACAAAGCCCGGCGCGCCAATACAGAAGAAGTTAATGAGCGTCATCTGGATGGGCTCAAAGGGGTACGGCGGCAGCGCGATGCACAGCGCCGCCAGGCCCATCGAGAACAGCGTCTTGGTCAGGAACAGCGAGGCCGAACGCTGCAGGTTGTTGATGGAGCGACGGCCCTCGGCCACCACGGCGGGCATCGAGGCAAAGTCGTTGTCGACGAGTACGATCTCGGCCACGTTGCGCGCGGCGTCGGAGCCAGCCGCCATGGCGACGGAGCAGTCGGCCTCCTTGAGCGCCAGCACGTCGTTGACGCCGTCGCCCGTCATGGCCACGGTGTGCTCGCGGCGCTTGAGCGCCTGCACGAGCTCGCGCTTCTGCTGCGGGGTCACACGACCAAAGACATGGTAGCGGTCCACTGCGGCATCGAGCTTGGCCGGCGTATCGAGCGTCGTGGCGTCCACATAAGCGTCCGCCCCCGGCACGCCCACCACGCGCGCGATCGACGACACCGTACGCGGGTCGTCGCCACTGATCACGTTGAGGGTCACGCCCTGCTCGTTAAAGTAGCCGATGGTCTCGGCCGCCGAGGTACGAATCTCATCGCGGATGGTCACAAAGCCCACGGGCTCGGCCTCGCCCACCATATCGCCATCGGGCGTAAAGCCGTCCACGCGCGCCACCACGAGCACGCGGCAGGTATCGGCAAGCTCGGCGACACGGTTCTCGACCTGCGAAAACACACGCTCCGAAAGCACAAACTGCGCGGCGCCCATCACATAGGAGCCCTGCGCAAAAGTAGCGCCACTCCATTTTTTAGACGACGAGAACGGAATGACCGACAGCGGCTCAGACACCTCGACCGGGCGATCAGCGTAATAGTTGAGCAGCGCCTGGCAGGTCTCGTTGGCATCTGCCGAAGTCGCACGGGCAACGTTTGCCAGGGCAAAATCGAGCACCGTGGTATCGACGAGAACAGCCGCCTCGTTCTCCCCCACGCCCAGGGCAACGCCCTCAACCGGCAGCGGATACGTGCCCTCGACCTCCATGCGGCCCGACGTGATGGTACCCGTCTTGTCCAGGCACAGCACGTCGACGCGAGCGAGCGTCTCGATGCAGTAGAGCTGCTGCGCCAGCACCTTGCGGCGGGCCAGGCGCACCGTGGCGATGGCGAGCACCGACGAGGTCAGCAGCACCAGGCCTTGCGGAATCATGCCCAGCAGGGCGCCCACCGTGGACAGCAGCGCCGACGAAGGCACATGGCCAGCCAACAGCTCGGAGAAGCACCACGAAAGCGCGCTATCGCCCGGGGTTCCCGCGGCATCCCACAGCTCGCTCACACTCGAGGCAAACAACGCCAAACCGAGCGGGATCATGATGATGCTCGCAAAGCGCACGATGGCGTTCAGCGCGTTCATGATCTCGGAATTGACCTTTTTGACGTACTTGGCCTCGTTATTAATTTTGGCCACGTAGTTGTCGGCGCCAACATGAATCACGCGGGCGCGCAGCAGGCCAGAGTCGATAAAGCTGCCGCTCATGAGCTCGGAACCGGGCTGTTTCTTAATAAGGTCGCTCTCGCCCGTAAGCAGGCTCTCGTTGACGAGCGCCTCGCCCGAAACCACCACGGCGTCAGCGGGAATCTGGTCGCCGCGCCCCAGGCGGATGATGTCGTCGAGCACGATCTGGTCCAGGTCGAGCTCCACCTCGACGCCGTCGCGCACCGCGATGGCCTTCTTGGAGGTCAGCAGCGTGAGCTTATCGACCATCTTCTTGGAACGCATGGATTGAATGACGCCAATAGCGGTATTGAGGAACACCACGAACAGAAACGTCAGATTCTTAAACGAACCGGTCAAAATGACCAGGACTGCCAAAATCACGTTGATCAAATTGAACAGCGTGCAGAGGTTCTCGATGATGAGCTCTTTGACCGACTTGGTCTTGAGCTCCATGTTACGGTTGATCTTACCGGCGGCGATGCGCTCCTCGACCTCGGCGGTCGAGAGTCCGCGCTCGATATCCGTTGCTGCCATACCACGTCCCATCACGTCGCGTCGGTATAAGAAAAACCGCCCGGACCATGCGAGGTTCGGACGGTCTTACGTTCGATGGTGCCCCATGTTGGATTCGAACCAACGGCCTTCTGCTCCGGAGGCAGACGCTCTAATCCCCTGAGCTAATAGGGCCAACGTATGGCATTATACCCAAGTGCACCACGGGCTATCAAAATAAAAGAAAAAGCTTTGCAATTCCGAGGAAGACGAGCCGCAACGGCCCACTTTAGAAGGCAAAAGCGAGTCAGATAGTATAAACTCTCATGCACCATATATACACGGCTCGCGATGCGGGCCGTTTTTGCAAAAGTTATCCATCGAGGTGAGAGGCACACCATGATTGCAATTTTAAAGCAGAGCGCCAGCGACGAGGCCGTAAGCCATATCGTCAGCTGGATTGAGAAAAAGGGTCTGAAGACCGATGTCTCGCGCGGCGAGAACGAGACGATCATCGGCCTGGTGGGCGATACGACCAAGATCGACCCGTTCCTGCTCGAGTCCATGGATGTCGTCGAGCGCGTGCAGCGCGTCTCCGAGCCTTTTAAGCGCGCCAACCGCAAGTTCCACCCCGAGGACTCCGTCATCGACTGCGGCCACGGCGTCAAGATCGGCGGCGACCAGTTCCAGGTCATCGCCGGTCCCTGCTCCGTCGAGGGCGAGAACCTCATCCGCATCGCACGCCGCGTGAAGGCCGCCGGTGCCACGATGCTGCGCGGTGGCGCCTACAAGCCCCGCACCTCCCCCTACGCCTACCAGGGCATGGGCCCTGCCGGCCTCGACCTGCTGTGCGAGGCGTCTGCCGAGCTCGACATGCCGATCGTCACCGAGATCATGGACCCGCGCGACGTGCAGGTCTTCTTGGACAAGAAGATTGACGTCATGCAGATCGGCGCCCGCAACGCCCAGAACTTCCCCCTGCTCAAGGAGGTCGGCAAGACCCAGACTCCGATCTTGCTTAAGCGCGGCATGTCCGGCACGATCGATGAGCTGCTTATGGCAGCCGAGTACATCATGAGCGAGGGCAATGACAACGTCATCCTGTGCGAGCGCGGCATCCGCACCTTCGAGACCCGCACCCGCAACACCTTCGACCTCAACGCCGTGCCGGTGCTGCACCACCTGTCGCACCTGCCCGTCGTCGCCGACCCCAGCCACGCCACCGGCTACACCCGCTACGTTGAGCCCATGGCGCTCGCGGCGACCGCCTGCGGCGCCAACGGTCTGGAGATCGAGGTCCACGACGAGCCGAGCCGTGCCTGGTCCGACGGCGCTCAGGCCCTCACCCCCGACCAGTTCGACGACACCATGCGCCGCATCCGAGCCATCCGCGAGGTCGTCTGCCAAGAGACCATGGAGTAGCCCATGGGTACGGTGAGAAACGCGCGCGTTAACCAGGGCGGTCCCAAATGCACGGGCATCGTCGGCCTTGGCCTCATCGGCGGCAGTTTTGCCCGCGGCTATGCGCAGGCGGGCGTCCGCGTGCTGGCCTGGGACCCCGATGACGATGTCATGACGGCCGCCAGCATGGGCACTGTCGCCGGAGAGCTCAACGACAAGACACTCGGCGAATGCGACATCATCGTCCTGGCCTGCTACCCCGAGGCCTGCATCGAGTGGCTCGAGGCGCATGCCCAGGCACTCGCCGACGCCACCGACACCGAGGCCATCATGGGCCCCGTGGTGATCGACACGGTGGGCGTCAAGGGCATCGTGTGCGAGCGCGCCTTTGAGCTTGCCCGCGAGCACGGCTTTTACTTTGTGGGCGCGCACCCCATGGCGGGCACGCAGTACTCGGGCTATGCACACTCCCGCGCCGACCTGTTCCAGGGCGCACCACTCGTTCTCGTGCCGCCCGCGGTGAACGACGCACTCAAGCTGGAGCTTTTGGGCCAGGTACGCGAGATGGTGCGCCCCCTGGGCTTTGGCAAGTTCAGCGTGACCAGCGCAGCCGAGCACGACCGCGTCATCGCCTTCACGAGCCAGCTTGCGCACGTGGTATCCAACGCCTATGTTAAGAGCCCGACCGCTCAGGTCCACCACGGCTTTTCGGCCGGCAGCTACCGCGACCTCACCCGCGTGGCGCACCTCAATCCGCAGATGTGGTCCGAGCTCATGATCGACGACGCCGATGCTCTCGCCTTCGAGATCGACCACCTGATCGACTCGCTCGGCGCCTACAGCCGTGCGCTCAAGGACCGCGACCAGCGCTATCTGGAGAATCTCCTTGCCGAGGGCGACCGCATCAAGCGCGCACTCGACGACGAGGCCTCCCACTAGACCACCTATCACGCCAGGTCGAAAGGACCGAAGCTTATGGCGATTACCATCGATATCGACACTGCACACCCCTACCAGGTGCATGTTGGCACGTTTTTGCTGGAGCAGGCGGGGCCGCTCGTGCGCGCCACCGCCGGCGGCACCAAGGCCGTCATCGTAACGGACACCAATGTGGGTCCGCTCTACCAGATGCCCGTTAAGCAGAGCCTGGAGGCGTCAGGCTATGAGGTAAGCATCTGCACCTTCGAGGCCGGCGAGGCCCATAAGCGCGCCGAAACCTATGTTGCCATTCTTGAGTTTGTGGCCGAGCACGAGCTTTCGCGCTCCGATGTGATCGTGGCGCTTGGCGGCGGCGTCGTGGGCGACGTTGCCGGCTTTGTGGCCGCCACCTACATGCGAGGCTGCAAGTTTGTGCAGATCCCCACGAGTCTGCTCGCTATGGTGGATTCGTCGGTGGGCGGCAAGACTGCCATCGACCTGGCTGCCGGCAAGAACTTGGCCGGCGCCTTTTGGCAGCCGAGCGTGGTTATCGCCGACGTGGGGTGCCTGGCCACCCTCACGCCCGAGCAGTTCGCCGACGGCTGCGGCGAGGTCGTCAAGCACGCCGTGATCGCCGATCCGGAGCTTTTCGCCGAGCTGGAGAAGACCCCGCTCACGCTGGAGCTGCTCAACCGCGATGTGGCCCGCGTAGCGCTCATCATCGCCCGCAATATCGACATCAAGCGCGCCGTGGTCGTCGCCGACGAGCGCGAAACCAACCAGCGCAAGCTGCTTAACTTTGGACACAGCGCCGGACACGCCGTCGAGGCCTGCGAGCACTTTGAGCTTGGACACGGTAACTGCGTGTCGATCGGCATGGGCATCATCACGCGCGCCGCGGCCCTGCACGGCATTTGCGATACTGCACTGCCCGGTCGTATTGAGGAGCTCTGCGCCCGCCATGGCCTCAAGACCCGCTGCGACCTAGATGCCGATGCCGTCTTTGCCGAGGCGCTGCACGACAAAAAACGCGCGGGCGACACCATCGACCTGGTAATTCCGCACAGCATTGGCCGCTGCAGCATCGACCGCACGCCGCTTTCCACTTTCCACGAACTCATTGCCGAGGGCCTCGGCCAGAAGGGAGACGCATCCGCATGCTAGCCCGCATCACCCCGTCCCCACTCAAGGGCACCGTTCCCGCCATCGCGTCCAAATCGATGGCGCATCGCCTGATCATCTGCGCGGCGCTTGCCAACGGCAAGACACACGTCACCTGCAACACCACCTGCGCCGACATCGAGGCTACGGTGCGTTGCCTTACGGCCCTGGGCGCCCGCATCGAGACCGTCGAGGACGGCTTCCAGGTCCATCCCACCATGAAGAGTGTTGAGTTTGGCCTACTCAAGGCCCTTGCCGGCGGCACGCTCGACTGCGGTGAAAGTGGCTCCACGCTGCGCTTTATGCTGCCTGTCGCCTGCGCGCTGGGTGCGGATGCCACTTTTGTGGGCCAAAGCCGTCTGGGTGCTCGCCCGCTCTCCCCGCTCTCGGACGAGATCATTGCCGCCGGCTGCGACCTGCAGGGTCTGGGCGGCTTTCCGATCAAGACGAGCGGTCGTATGCGCCCGGGCACCTTTATCCTGCCGGGCAACGTGAGCTCGCAGTACATCTCCGGCCTGCTGCTGGCAGCCCCGCTGCTGGCCCAGCCCTCCTGCGTGCAGGTGACCGGCCTCATTGAGAGTCGCCCCTATATCAACCTGACGATCCAGGCCATGAAGGCCTTCGGCGTCGAGGTCAACGTCGAGCGTATTCCCGCCCGGGACGGCCAGCCCGAGGTCACGAACTTCCGCGTGAGCAGTGGCTCGTATCGCACGCCCGGCAGCGTGGCCGTCGAGGGTGACTGGTCCAACGCTGCCTTTTGGCTGTGTGCCGGCGCTATCGGCACCGACCCCATCACCGTCGAGGGCGTGTCCCTGAGCTCCGCACAGGGCGACCGCAACGTACTTGCCGCGCTTTCGCGCTTTGGCGCCCGCATCGTGCGTTCCACCAACGCCGCCACCGTGCAGTCCGACAAGCTCGCCGGCTTTGAGATGAGCGCCCACGACATTCCCGACCTGGTACCCGTTATCTCGGCCGTGGCATCACTGGCGCAAGGCCGTACCTTCATCCGCGACTGTGCCCGCCTGCGCATCAAGGAATCCGACCGCCTGGCAACTACCACCCGCGAGCTCACCGCGCTGGGCGCGCAGGTGCGCATTGCCGGTGACGACCTCATCATCAAGGGTGTCGATGCCTTCACCGGCGGCGAGATCGATTCGCACAACGACCATCGCATCGCCATGATGGCCGCCATCGCCGCGAGCCGCGCCACCGGCGAGGTCGTGATCCACGGCGCCGAGGCGGTCAACAAGTCCTATCCCGATTTCTTCGACCACTACCGCCTGCTGGGCGGCAAGGTCACACTCGAGGAGGAATAGCATGTCCTCGACCTTTGGCAACGTCTTGCATCTGAGCATTTTCGGCCAGTCGCACTCCCCTGCTATCGGCTGCTCGCTTGACGGAATTCCCGCTGGTATCGCCGTTGACCAGGAGGCGTTGCAGACCTTTTTGGACCGTCGCGCCCCCGGTCGCGACGAGACCGCGACCAAGCGCCGCGAGGCCGACGCCGCGCATATCATCGCCGGTGTGGTCGATGGACACACCACCGGTGCGCCCATCGCGGCGATTATCGAGAACACCAACACACGCTCCAAGGACTATTCCGAGCTGCGCCGCAAGCCCCGCCCCGGACATGCCGATTTCCCGGCGCGCGTGAAGTACCACAACATGCACGATGTCGCCGGCGGCGGACATTTCTCCGGCCGCCTAACGGCACCCCTGTGCATCGCCGGCGGCATTGCGCTGCAGGCACTTGAGGCCCGCGGTATTAAGGTGATGGCGCATGTGGCGCAGATTGGCAGCATCTCCGACCTGCCCATGGACGACATGGTCTATCGCGAGGCCGACCGCAAGGCGATTCTTACGAACGATCTGCCGTGCATTGACACCGCCGCAGCCGGCCGCATGCGCGAGGAGATCCTAGCCGCGCGCGATGAACTCGACAGCATCGGCGGCATCGTGGAGTGCGGCATCTACGGCCTACCTGCGGGCATCGGCGACCCCATGTTCGACGGCATCGAGAACCGCATCGCGCAGATCGCCTTTGGCATTCCCGCCGTGAAGGGCGTGGAGTTTGGCATGGGCTTTGCCGTCGCCGCCATGCGCGGCAGCGAGAACAACGATCCGTATCGCATCGATGCCGAGACCGGTGAGATCGAGGTCGAGTCCAATAACGCCGGCGGCATCGTGGGCGGTATTTCGACCGGCGCGCCCGTCATGTGGCGCATGGCCGTAAAGCCGACGCCCTCCATTAGCCGCGAGCAGCAGACGGTCGACATGGACGCAATGGAAAATGTCGAACTCTCGGTCCACGGTCGTCACGATCCCTGCATCGTCCCGCGCGCCGTCCCCGTAGCCGAAGCAGCCGCCGCCCTCGCAATTTGGGATGCCCTCCTCGAGGACGCAGGCCAGCGCTAGCCCACCCCAAGGGTAGTTAATTTGGGACGGGGCTTTTTTAGCTACCCCGGCAGTTAACGCGACGTTTTGGCCGATTTGCTGCCGGGGTAGCTAAAATAGCCCCGTCCCAAATTAACTACCCCAGGCAACGATTTACGAAAGGGGCCTCCATGGACCTTGCCGCCATCCGCCAGGCCATCGATGGCATCGACACCACGCTTCTCAGCAGCTTTGTCGAACGCATGGACATTGCCACCGAAGTCGCCAAATCAAAAATCGAGATGGGCAAGGCCGTCTTCGACCCCGCCCGCGAGCGCTCCAAGCTCAACAACCTCGCCAGCCGCGCACCCGAGCGCTACGAGGCGCAGACCATCACGCTGTTCCGCCTCCTCATGAGCATGAGCAAGGCCGAGCAGCAGCGCTATATCAACGAGCTCAAGGGCATCACGGTCTCGCAAAAGGCCCACGCCACTGCCGAGGCCTTCGACACACCCTTCCCCCAGACTGCCAGCGTCGCCTGCCAGGGCGTTGAGGGCGCCTACAGCCAGATCGCCGCGTGCAAGCTCTTCGACGTGCCCGATATCGCGTTCTTCGACACCTTCGAAGGCGTCATGCGCGCTGTACGCGACGGCTTCTGCGAATTTGGCGTACTGCCCATCGAGAACTCCACCGCCGGCTCGGTCAACGCTGTCTACGACCTGCTCGCCCAGTTCGACTTCCATATCGTGCGCTCGCTGCGCCTCAAGATCGACCACAACCTGCTCGTCAAGCCCGGCACCAAGCTCCAGGACGTGCACGAGGTCTACAGCCATGGCCAAGCCATTGCCCAGTGCGCCGGCTTTATCGAGGCGCACGACCTGCACGCCACCAAGTATCCCAACACGGCCATGTCGGCCGAAATGGTTGCCAACTCCGAGCGCACCGACGTCGCCGCCATCGCCTCGCGCAGTTGCGCGGCGCTCTACGGTCTGGAGGTGCTGGAGCCCAACATTCAGAACTCGGACAACAACTACACGCGCTTCGTCGTCATCAGCCGCGAGCCACGCGTCTACCCCGGCGCCAACCGTACCTCGCTCATGATCACCACGGCCAACGAACCGGGCGCCCTCTATCGCGTGCTCGAGCGCTTCTACGCACTCAACATCAACCTTATCAAGCTCGAAAGCCGCCCCATCCCCGGGCGCGACTTTGAGTTTATGTTCTACTTCGATCTGGACTGCCCCTTTGGCAGCAAAGCCCTCGACGACCTGCTCGACTCGATTGACGACGTGTGCGAGAGCTTCACCTACTTTGGCAGCTACACGGAGGTGCTCTAGATGGCCGATACCGCCACAACCCGCCCCTACGGCGTGCTGGGCCGCGTGCTGGGCCACAGCTACACCCCGACCATCTACAAGAAGCTCGCGGGGCTTGAGTACGTGCGTTTTGAGCGCGAGCCCGAAGACCTCGCGGCCTTTATGACGGGCGATGAGTGGGAGGGCACCAACGTGACCATTCCCTACAAGCGCGCCGTCATGAACTATCTGGACGAGCTGAGCCCACTCGCCGAGCGCATGGGCAACGTCAACACCATCACGCGCCTGCCCGACGGCCGCCTACGCGGCGACAACACCGACTACTTTGGCTTTCAGTGCCTGGTCGAGGAGCTGGGCGTAGAGGTCGCCGGCAAGAAGGTCCTCGTGCTCGGAGCCACCGGCGGCGCGGGCACTACGGCCAGTATGGTGCTCGGAGACCTGGGCGCCACCGTCGTGCCCGTAGGCCGCACGAGCGAGGTCAACTACGACAATATCGCGCAGCAGTCCGAAGCCGCGCTGCTCGTCAACTGCACGCCTGCCGGCATGTTCCCCCACTGCCCCGACGCCCCCTGCACGCTCGAAGGACTCGATGCGCTCGAAGGCGTCATCGACATTGTCTACAACCCTGCCCGCACGGGCCTCATGCTCGAGGCGGAGCGCCGCGGCATCCCCTGCATCGGCGGCCTGCTCATGCTTGTGGCCCAAGCGGCGCAAGCTGTCGAGCGCTACACCGGCCAGGTCACCCCGCGCGAGCGCATCCTGGACGTGACGAAACGCCTGTCCCACCGCGAGCAGAATATCGCCCTGATCGGCATGCCGGGGTCGGGCAAAACCCGCGTGGGCGAGCAGATTGCCCTGCTCACGGGACGCGAGCACATCGATCTGGACCGCGCGCTTGAAGAGCGCCTAGGCATGCCCTGCGCCGACTTTATCGTCGAGCACGGCGAGCCGGCCTTCCGCGAGCAGGAGACGGCGGCCCTGGCCGATATCTCCAATCGCAGCGGCCTGGTGCTTTCCACCGGCGGCGGCGTCGTCACGCGAGACGAGAACTACCCGCTGCTGCACCAGAACAGCCAGATTGTGATGCTCAACCGCAAGCTCGACGAACTCGCCCACAAGGGTCGCCCCATCACCGCCCGCGACGGTATCGACAAGCTGGCCGAGCAGCGCATGCCGCGCTACCGCGCCTGGGCCGACTACATCATCGACTCGCGCGACTGCGCCGCCAACACCGCGGTCGCCGTCCTCGACACCCTTCCACCAGCCCTCTAGCAAAAACCACCACAAAGGGGACAGGCACCTTTGTGGTGGTTTTCCGTTCCGCCGCACCGCCCGCCCAACCGCAAAGGAAGCAACCATGAAAGCACTCGTCATCAACGGTCCCAACCTCAACATGCTCGGCATTCGCGAGCCAGGCATCTACGGCAGCGATAACTACGACCGCTTGGTTCAGATCTGCCAGGAGGCAGGTGCCGCGCAGGGCTTTGACGAGGTCGAGATTTTCCAGTCCAACCACGAGGGCAGCATCGTCGACAAAATCCAAGAGGCTTACGGCAAGGTCGACGGCATCGTCATCAACCCGGCAGCCTACACGCACACCAGCGTGGCCATCCTGGACGCCCTCAAGGCCGTCGCCATCCCCGCCGTGGAGGTACACATCAGCGCCGTCGAGACGCGCGAGGACTTCCGCCAGGTGAGCTACGCCCGCCTAGCCTGCTTCGCCACCATCACCGGCGAAGGCCTCCAGGGCTACGCTCATGCGCTGGAGCTGCTGAGGGAGCGTCTCGAGAAGTAGCCTCGCGAGCAAATCCATCAACGCCGATTCTCACGCTAATAATAGCCAGTGCCGCCAGCAGCAACCTCGCTACTGGCGGCACTTTATTACTGGCATATAATCGTTGCAGTAACGCAACGTCTGGAGACCCGCATGCTGAGCATTCACCTGGGAGATTACCCCGGTTCCATCTACGATACCGAAACCTATTTTAGGAACTCATACCTAGACTCATGGTTCGAAGACCCCATGGCCGCACAGATAATTAAAAGCGTTGACGGATCTGAGCTCGTCGGACCTCACAACATCATAAGCAAGCAGCTGGGCTCAATCACCCCACTCGAACTGTCCGGCGGCGTTAAGACGCTGCTGCTGGTACGCAATCTCCCAAACATGGTGTTCAACGCATCTACCTGCGGAGACAACTGTGCCCGCTGGCTACTCAAAATCGGCAAAGAGCAGGATGTACTGGTGACCCTTTACCACATCATGAAATTCCCCTGGAAGAACTTTGAAATCCGCATTGAAAACGATGGTCGTATCGTCAAAAACATGCAGGAGCTTGTCGGCGCCACGAATGACTTTTTGGATGTTGATGAGTAATGAAGGGAACGCATACCGTTGTCGTAGAGCGTGCAAAGGTCAAATACACGCTCACCTTTAAACGTAATATCTCCTTCATCCGCGGCAACAGCGGAACGGGCAAAACAACACTCGTATCGATGATTCGCGACTTCAACGACCGAGGCCAAGAAAGCGGCGTTACGCTTAGCTGTGATGTGCCGTGCGAAACACTTTCCGGCAGACGTTGGGAGCGCGAGCTTTCAATCATCGAGGATTCAATTATATTTTTGGACGAGGGCAACGAGTTTATCTACTCAAAAGACTTCGCTAAAGCCGTTAACGGATCATCCAACTATTTTGTTCTGATATCTCGTCGTGATGTCAGCGAACTCCCCTACAGCGTCGACGAGATCCTAAAACTGGTCAACACGACGAGCAAGACGATCAATGGCCGCAAGAGCGACAGGCGCTTCTACTCGGTGACCAAGCCGCTATATGACCACACGACAAGCATGCTGTACCAGGATCTAAATGTTGGATTCGAGATACCCGACGCTGTAGTTGTCGAGGACAGCAAGTCAGGCTATCAGTTCTTCAGCACCCTTTGCAACCGACTGGGAATCCCCTGCTATACCGCTACCGGCGTAGCAAACCTAAAACGAACGATTCACGAATGTCCCGAGCAAAACATCCTTGCCATAGGAGACGGCGCTGCGTTTGGTCCCTACATCGAAAAGGTGCTTGGGCAGCGCGTTTACAAGAACGTTCTCTTGTTCCTCCCGGAATCATTCGAGTGGACGCTTCTGCAATCTGGCCTCATTCCCAACAATGACATTCCAAAGATCCTCAAGGACCCTTCGAGCTATATCGAAAGTCGCGACTACCTGAGCTGGGAGCGGTTCTTCACCGATATGTTGGTCAAATACTCGACAGACACTCGTTATGCTTACAAAAAGACGAAGCTTAATGAGCAATACCTAAAGCCGCAGGCGATGAATGCAGTTGCAAACGTCTTGCCCGAGTGCCTGAGGGCGGAATAGCGAGTCCTTAACATCATTTGGAAACCAGGCAACGCCCACGCTTTGGAGCTGCCGAGGGAACGACTGCTACACTAACCCTTGGGGCGACACATTAGGTATGTTTGTCCCTAAACTAAAGGAACTGTCCGATTAACATACAAAGGAGCATATCCATGTCCCAGTACGATTACCTCGTCGTCGGCGCCGGCCTCTCGGGCGCCGTCTTCGCCAACGCCGCCAGGCGCGCCGGCAAGTCGGTCCTGGTCATCGACCGCCGCGACCACATCGCCGGCAACATCTACACCGAGGACATCGAGGGCATCCAGGTCCACCGCTACGGCGCGCACATCTTCCACACCTCCATGAGGGACGTCTGGGACTACGTCAACCGCTTCGCAGAGTTCAACAACTACGTCAACTCGCCGGTCGCCAACTTCCGCGGCAGCATGTACAACATGCCCTTCAACATGAACACCTTCGCCAAGATGTGGCCGGGCGTCGTCACGCCGGCGGACGCCAAGGCCAAGATCGCCGAGCAGGTGGCCGCCGAGAACATCGGCGATCCGGCAAACCTCGAGGAGCAGGCGCTGTCGCTCGTCGGCCGCGACATCTTCGAGACGCTCGTGAAGGGCTACACCGAGAAGCAGTGGGGCCGCGACTGCCGCGACCTGCCCGCGAGCATCATCAAGCGCCTCCCCTGCCGCTTCACCTACGACAACAACTACTTCAACGACCGCTACCAGGGCATCCCCGTGGGCGGCTACACCAAGATGGTCGCCAACATGCTCGAGGGCGTCGAGGTGCGCTGCGGCGTGGAGTACAAGGAGCTGGCCGCCGTCGAGCCCGATATCGCCGCCAGGACGATCTACTGCGGCCCCATCGACGCGTTCTACGACTTCAAGCTGGGCACGCTCGAGTACCGCAGCCTGCGCTTTGAGACCGAGACGCTCGACGAGCAGGACCACCAGGGCGTGGCCGTGGTCAACTACACCGAGCGCGAGATCCCCTACACCCGCATCATCGAGCACAAGCACTTCGAGTTCGGCACGCAGAACAAGACCGTCATCACGCGCGAGTACCCGGCCGACTGGAAGCCCGGCGACGAGCCCTACTACCCCATCAACGACGCCAAGAACGAGGCCCTCTACAAGCAGTACGAGGAGCTGGCGGCGCAGGAGGGCGACGTGGTCTTCGCCGGTCGCCTGGGCGGCTACAAGTACTATGACATGGACAAGGCCATCGCAGCAGCCTTCGAGCTCGTCCGCAACGAGCTTGGCGTGGAGCCGACTGGGGCGTAGAGAGCTCAACGACAAAGGAAGACAGCCATATACACAAGAGCAGAAAGCCCGGTGCGGCATCAATCGCTGTACCGGGCTTATTTGTGGAGCAATTAAGCGCACCGCGATGCCAAAATTCGCGGCGATCAAGCAAACGGCCCAGCCCATGAGTTACTCATCAACAGAAAAGGCCGCCCGACGCAAGTCGAACGACCTCAGTAAATAGCCAAATAAAACAACAAGACCCTAAAAACGGACGTAAAAAATCAGTCTAAAGCCCTATTGCGCCGTCTCAAGCCAATCCAGACGGCTGTTGAGCCATGCGCGTACATCATCGGGAGACTCAGAAGAGACACCCCACAGTATGGACTCCATGTTCACAGAGGTAGCAACACTGGACTCATACGCAAGGTAATCCTGCCCATTGATGCACCCCCGGGCTTCGTCAAGCACTTCCTGCTTGACGGCATCAACAGCAGCGCAAACCGTCGGATCCTGCAGCAGACGAGAGCCTAAAAGAGCATTGCGCGTAAGCCAACCCTGCGGCGACAAGTAACTGTCACTTGACTGGGATGAAAGAGCGTTTCCCATCGCCAAGTCAAAATCCCAGGCTGGACCGAAAACAAACCGCGAGTCGCCAGAGGTATCAGAATTCTTGAACAGATACGTTGACGAGTAATTAAAACCGTCAACGCACTTGGTGATCTCATTGAGCCAGTAAAGGCGCGCAAGAGAATCAATGTCGCAGTAATCTGCCGTCGTTTTTCCCGTCTCAGGATTGACACCTCCGTTGCGAATGCAATCAAAGAATTCCTGGAAACGAGAACTCAAATATTCAGCTTCATCCTTGGTCCAAACACCAGGCGACTTGCACACAAAGTACAGTACACCGTTTCCCGAATCTACGCTAAACCAGGCGCCCTCATTCACATAGCGCTCCTGATCAAACTCAATCAGATAGCCGCCCGTGATGTCGGAGGGATTTTGCAGTCCCGTAGCGTACTTCATTCGATTACCGTAAGAGTTAACCCCCTCGACAAGTTGATAACTTGTCCCGCCATTAACGGCGTCGTTAGCGTCTTCAAGGTTGTCGATGTCCACGCGGCCCGAGTTGATCTGGACCTTCTCGCAGAGCATATAGGCACCGCGGTATTGTCCGTCATAATACAGATCAACGGCACGGTACTCAATCGGTGCATGAGTTCCCAATGCAGACGCAAGCGAATATGCCGCAGCATTGCGCATCGAAGTTCCATCGTAAGCGTTTGCCAAAAGCACCCAGGTCTTATTCTTATTCGCTTTATCGCCCGTCTCCAAAAGGTCGGCCTTCTTATCGAGCTTGATCTGATATGGCTTCTTGTCCATCATCCACGTGCTGTTGCCGCGGCCCTTAATCTGAGATAATGCGCCGTCATACACAGAGACGCCGGAGGCGTCGACAAGCTTCATGGAGCCGGTAGCAACTGCAGTATGATCTCCACTCGATTCGATGTAGCCACGCCCATAATTGACCGGATCGTCGCTGCTAATAAACATCGAAGCCACGCCAGCGGTCTGCTTAATGTCAAACGTGAACAAATCGGCCGCATCAAGGGCGGATCGAACGGCAATCGGATTATCAGAGTTTACACTGCTTGTCAGGCCAAGATCGCTCAACGTCACCGAAGACCCCACGGTAAGTCCAACAGAGTAGTCTCCTACGGTAATAGACGTCTCCGGCCCGCCGCTGTATACAAGCTGAGCAGAGTTAAGGTCAAAAACAGACGGAAGCGCAAAGTGCGCATTGCCGTAACGATCAAAGGTCATTCCAATTTCAAGCGAGTCCGAGCGAAGACTCAGATTGTATTCAGACGCAGCCGCGCTATGCGAAATGACAAGATCGCCGGGATTGCTAACATTCCTAAACTCCCATTCGGACTGCGGAGTTGTCATGTCGATAGAAATAATAGCGAGCACACCCGATTCGGCCCCGCGCTTGGTCGATAGCGCATAGTCACCGAGCGCAGACTGGATATAACCACCGCTGAAAGTAGGAACATACTTCCAAGACTGAGCTTTGGTATCGTTCTCGGCATACTGTTGGACAATGGTCCCCGATTTGGCACGGCCTGAGCGAACATCAAGACACAAACCCGAGTTGTTGTTCTTAATGGTAAAGAAACCGCCGCCCGTGTTCTCGAGATGCCACTGTTGAGCCGCCGAGCCATTGAAAACGTACGTCTGAAGCGCAAGTCCCCCGTCAGACGAAGCGTTCGGAACATCAAGAACTTGCCTGGTGCCACTCTGGTTTAGCAGATAGTAGTCACCATTCTCAATCAAATTGCATGGGACGAGCAACCACGATTGGGCCTTGGTTCCGTTACTCGAGTACGTAGAAACACTGTTACCAGCAGCGCTCGATCCACCGGAAAGATCGATACATCTGCCGGACTGTTTGTTTTTAATACGATATCCCCCGTTTAAGCTAGCATCCAAGATCCAGTATGAATAACCCGAAGGCTCTTTACGATATTCGATTCCACTTTTCGCGATTTCCGTCAAATACAGGCCCGAGTTGGCATTTTTAAAGGTATACGAGCCATCATCTTGACGCTCAAGCACCCACTTCTGCGCCAGAGACAGATTTGAACTCCAAAGCTGCGATGCAGCACCAGAATCCTTTGACCCACCGGAAACGTCAAGAACACCTGATTCGTCAACAGTTGTCTTAAGCTGGAAAGAACCAGAATGATCTACTGGAGACGTGTTGAACGTCCATTTTTGAGCGTCAGTATGGTTGGCCTGATACATTTGCAGTTGGTTGCCATTAGAAAGAGAAGCACTGGGAACGTCCAACGCCTTACCTGTTAGTGCCGAGACAACTTCAATGTGACCGTCAGAAGTCAGCAAAAGACGCCATTGCTGTGCCGGAGTTCGATTAGATGAGTACTGCTGAATGCGCACGCCGGAAGACTTGGAACCACCAGGAATATCAAATGAACGACCTGACAGCGCAGAGAAAATGGAATAGTAGCCTGTATTCTGATCGAACACAACATTCCAAGCCTGAGCCAACGAATCGTTATCTTCGTAGATTTGAACAGCGGCTCCGTTATCTAAAGATCCGCCCCAAAGGTCAATCATCTTTTTATTCGACAGAGCGGTAGAAATACGATAGGAGCCGTCTTTAACAGGTTGAGTGACGCGCTCGACCCTCCATTTTTGCGCCTTGGTGCCATTTGACGTATAAAGGCAGACATTAGCTCCATTTTTTGAGCTTCCACCGGAAACATCAAGAAATAAACCATTGCAGTCAGAACGAATTGAATACGATCCGTCAGCATTCTGGACAAATTTCCATCGTTGAGCCTGCGTGTTGTTCGAATCATATAGCTGCGCATTAGCACCCACTATTTTTGAACCACCAGCAACATCAAGCACCATGCCGGTAATCGAATTCTCAATGGAATAAGAGGACCCTTTCTTAGAAATTCTCCAAGCCTGGGCATAGGTATGGTTACCTTCATAAACCTGCACGTTCGAACCGTTAACGCAATAACCGCCCGCAACATCCAATGATTTATCAGCAATAACATTAGTGACAGTGTAAACACCGTCATCAAGCTCAGCATAGCTCTTGGCCTCTGCCTGAGCTGGCATTACGCCAAGTGCGATGAATAAGAGAATTAGCGCCATTCCCCTCGATCGTTTTCGAAAGCAGATTTGAACCACATCAGTACCAACCATCAAATCACCTAATTCCCTAACACTACTTAACTACACCTTGAACGAACAGCCCAATTAGAGCAATACGGAAATCGACAAGCGGTGAAATTGCTGCACCGGGTCTCTTTATGCGACGATTGAAGCACACCACGGTCCAGATTAACAAATTGGACCGTAAGTCATTCCTATGTCTTACGGCCTGCGTTTAAACAAAAGCACGGATCACGAATGAATCCCATCTGGTTTTAAAGTCATTAAAACCAGACTAAATAACCAACGGCTGCACTTCTTTCGGTCACAAATAAAACCATGAGGAGCGACGTGAATTCAAGCGATATTGCCGCAATCATTCCTTGTTGCAACAAAGCGCTGACCATCGCCAAGGTTATAGACGATTTTCACCGCGAGCCGCCTGAAGCCACAGTCTATGCCTATGACAACAATTCGACTGATAGCACCGCGCAAATTGCACGTGAACACGGAGCGTCCGTATAATATGAACCCCGTCAAGGCAAGGGCAACGTACGCCGTCAAATGTTCCGTGATATCGAGGCCGATTGTTATCTCATGGCCGATGGAGACGACACCTATCCGGCGGAGTCAGTGCACGATTTGTGCAAACCCATCTTTGCCGGCGAAGCTGATATAACCGTCGGCGATCGTCTGTCCAACGGAACGTACGCAGAGGAGAACAAGCGCGCTTTCACGAATTTGGCAACAACCTTGTACGCAGCATGATCAAGTGGATTTATGGTTACAGCTCTGACGACGTCATGACTGGCTATCGTGCCAAAGCAAGCTCGTCGTTAAGACGCTTCCCGAGCTCTCCGAAGGCTTCCAAATCGAAACAGAACTATCCATCCACGCGGTCGACCATCGTTGCCGGATCAAAGATGTATCCACCGAGTACCGCGACCGCCCGGCTGGATCGGAGTCCAAACTCAATACCATAAGCGATGTTATTAGAGTCATTGCCATGATCGGTACCCCTTTAAGGACTACCGTCCGCTTAAATTCTTCTCGCTTGTTGCGCTCGTCTTTGCGGCCATCTGTCTTATCATAAGATTTCCTCTCATCACAGAATACCTTGCCGCCGGTTTGATGCCTCGCTTCCCCACCGCAATACTCGCAGTCGTATTTATGTTCCTGTACGGATTGTCGCCCGCCACAGGCTTCATCTTGGATTCCGTCTCCGAGGTGGAGCGAAAGGAATGGGAACCTAAGGTAAATAAGACAAACGATCAGTAGCCACTGTATTAAGGCGCCTCTTACCGACTCAGAAAATAAGCGGCAGCCCGTGTCAACGTTTTCAATTGATTCAGCAACAACCGGTACCGTCAAGATTCTTTCGCAAATTGATCGCAGCGGCCTCGGCCCCGGCTTGCTCTAGCCCTCCGCCTTTTCCTTCAGCTCATCCATCTCCTCTAGTTTGGACATGTCCAGGTACCTCCTCTTGCCCCATTCGTGCTCGACTATGTACTTCAGCCTCGCCGTCACCAGCATGAGTGCCGAGTTGCCGTCCGGGAAGGTCCCTACGACCCTCGTCCTCCGCCTGATCTCGCGGTTGATGCGCTCGATGCCGTTATTGGTCCGGATCCTGCGCCAGTGCTCCGGCGGGAAGTCCGTGTAGGCCAGGGTCTCGGCGAAGCCGTCGCGCACCGTCCTCGCGGCCGCGCCGAGCCTCATCCCGTCCAGCTCGTCCGCCACCTCCGCCGCCTTCCTCGAGCACGCCTCGCGCGATTCCTGCGCGTGGATCGCCTTCAGCATGCGAGCCACGGCCTTCCTCTTGGTCACGGGCACCCTTCCCAGCACGTTGCGGTAGAAGTGGACCGTGCAGCGCTGGTAGCGGGCCCCGGGGAACACCTCCTCGAGCGCGCCGAGCATCCCCGCGCACTTGTCGCCGGTGACGAGCCGCACGCCGGAGAGCCCGCGCCCCTTGAGCCACGAGAGGAACTCGCGCCACGAGTCCGCCGACTCGGTGTAGCCCTCCGCGCAGCCGATGACCTCCCGGTCGCCGTCGGAGTTGACGCCGATGGCCACCGGCACGGCCACGTTCTCGTAGGACCCTCCCCAGCTGCGCTTGAGGTAGATGCCGTCGACGAAGACGTAGGGGTAGCCGCCCTCGGGCGGCCTCTGGCGCCAGGCCTCGATCGACGCGAACGCCTTCTCGTTGAGGTTGGAGACGGTCCCGGAGGACACGGGCGCTCCCCAGAGGAGCTCGGAGACGTCCTCGATCCTCCTGGTCGATACGCCCGCGAGGTACATCTCGACGATGGCCTCCTCGACCGAGGTCTCGCGCCTGCGGTAGCGCTCGATGACGGCCGTCTGGAAGGTCGCGCCGCGCAGCTTCGGCACGCTGAGCTCGACCTCTCCGGCCCCGGTGACGAGCTTTCTCGCGTAGTGGCCGCTGCGGTATGCCTCCCGGCCCGCCGTCCTCTCGTAGCGCCCGGCCCCCACGAGCTCGGACGTCTCCTCGTCGAGCAGCGCGTTGAGCGTCTCCTCGACGGTCTTCCTCACCGGATTCTTTATGTCCTTGCGCAGCGACTCCTCGTCGACTGTTACGATGTTCGCAGACACGGCCCGTGCCCCTTTCGTCGTTGATTTGTTGTTTAGCCGCTAGAAATCATATGACGGGGCGCGGGCCGTGTTCCGCTATGCGGTTGTCAATTTGCGAAAGAAATTATGCGTCACCCAACAACCATAGTTGAATCAATTATCGTCGCCCCATTAGACCAATAGCAGCATTGCACTTAGAAATTAAAATAGGCCTCTGTGCTGCAGAAGGGAATTAATATGGCTCTGTTAGACCAAATTTGACACGATCGGCTGTTCGTCGAACCGGAAAATAATCGGGCTACCCCCGTCCATCGCGGTCCTCGCCCTCCCCGTCAGCCTTCCCCGCAGATCCCAGCCTGACGTCGAAGGGCAGACCACCCTCGCGGATCACCGCCCTGAGGAATATGTTCATGGCGCCCGACATGGAGAGCCCGAGCCCGCCGAGCACGGCTGCGGCCTCCCTTTTGACTTCGGGGTCGATTCTTATCGTGGTGGCCGGGACGTTCGATGTCATTGCCGCTCCTTCCGCGGTCGCTGCTCCGTGTCCACCATTTTAATTCGCTAGGCCGCCCGCCCGTCCCAGTAGTCCATATAGGGCGGCAGGACGTTGAACATGTCGCGGATGCGGGTCGCGCAGGTTCCGTTGGCGAGCTGACGTGCGACCGTGGACCCCGCGCTGCGGGAGTCGGTCGCCATGAAGGTGCGGCACCAGCGGAACCAGTCGAGATAGGCTCCCAGGTGCTTGGTGGACACTCCCTTGAAGCGGGCCATGAACGAGCCGAGGAGCGAATGGACGGCGTTGATGCGGTTGATGGTGCCCTCCGAACGGTCCTTGGAATCATAGGATTCATGCGAGGCGACCTTCAGGTCGCGCAGCACGTCGATGTATGCGGTCGCCTTGTCCGTGGCGACGACCGCGCCCGCGCCGATGCGGTCGCGAAGGGCCTCCGCCGCACGCTTGCGCGAGACCGCGCCGCGCCCCGAGACCTCGAAGAAGGTGGCGTTCGCGTCGCTGATTCCCGTCATGACGCAGATCTGCTCGCGGGAGAGGCCGCGCCTGTGGGCCTCCTTGCCGCGATGGCGGGCCTTCCTCGGCATCTCGAAGGAGCCCCTGGAGTGGTTGCCCTTGAAGGACTCGGGGAAGTACGTCTCGTCGAGCTCGCAGGCACCGCCCCGCCCGACGCGGAAATCCGGGGAGTACGCCTTGAGGCACTCGATGAGCCTGAGGCGCATGGTCCAGGCGGTCTTGAGGCAGACGCCGCATCGGGCCGCGCACTCGCGCAGCGGGAGCATGAGCGCGAAGCACTCGGCGTAGGCCATCCAGGTCTCGCGCGGCAGCCTGCTCCTCCCGAGCACCCGGCCGGTGGAGCCGGAGAAGGTCCTGCCGCAGCCGCGGCAGAGGTAGCGCCGGTCGCCGTTCTTGGATTTGCCCTTCTTGACGACGGCCGTCGATCCGCAGCGAGGGCAGCGCTCGATTTCGTAGTCCTCGCCCGCCGCGTCATCGAACATGGCGGCGCGGACGACGTCCCCGACCAGCTCGACGGCTTTACGGCGCTCAGTCCTGCTGAGCTTCGCCAGGCTCTTCTTGAGGGTGATGACCAGGTCGCCTGCATCCATGGGCGCTCCTTCGACGTTAATTGAAGGGTAACGCCTCGCGGTGACATCGTTTTTATGTCAAACTTGGTCTAACAGAGCCATTAATATTCCAAGCACAGTTCTTGTGCCATTCACAATAGGAGAAAGTCGATAATATAATTTATAGTTAAACAATATAAAAGCTGGAATTCTATTAATAGGAAGATTCCCCTGTCACGCAAACAATCAAGACACTTTAACCCTTCCAATTCCACTTACGCACCAAATTTGCCATGAGCTATTGGAAGCCATTTATGAAGGGAAGCCTTTTATGCTCAGTAAGATTAAACAATTCCTCCCAGGTTCCTCGCGTTCCCTACACGCCATGCACAACGACATTCAAATCCTTCGTGATGACATCATTCGTTTCCAACAAGAAACGCAAGAACAGATTGAGCGTCTTTATAAACGAGTCGAGACCGCCGATAACGGTATTAACATGAATATCGATTACAAGTTTGATTGTCGAACCATTCCAATGATCGAATCTATCGCTAGCGATATTGACGCGCACGACGAACACATGAAGATGTTCGCTTGGGACAACTATCGGAAACCGAGCGAGAGCATACAGGACGCCAAGAAACGCTTTTTCAGAGAACTGCCCAAAGCAGAGGGTGGTCTTCGCCTACTCCAGCTCGGATGCGGAAAATTGCTCGGAGAATTCGACGCGCTGTGCAAAGACAATAACATAGACTACTGGATTAATTTCGGAACCCTTATCGGTGCCATCAGACACAAAGGATTCATACCTTGGGACGATGATACTGATCTGGGCATAATGCGAGATGATCTCGAAAGGTTACAGGAAATTGTCCGCAGTGACCGTAGATATAAAATAACTGTCGTCTATGATCACTATGTGCATTGTCGTCAAATTCGTTTTCTCTATAACGATGAGGATATCCCATGTTTCCTAGATCTGTTTATCTATGACTGGGCACCCTCAATTGATAACGACTCCGCTGAAAAGCAAAGGAAATTGCGGCAGACAATGGTTGAGGAAATGGAAACAGATTCAGAGCTCGATTTTTGGAAAAATGAACCTTACTATTCGGGCGAAAAAAACTTTAACATCCAGAAGTACTTTGACAGCTGTCTAGAAAGATCTAAGGAAGCAGGACTCATCTGTGATAAGAAAGATGCAGTCGGTATCATGTGGTCTATCGATAATCTAGATGACGGCAAACAAAGGCAATGGGTCTATCCTATCGAAGATTTGTACCCTACACAGCAAATAGAATTTGAAGGGGAACAGCTTAAAGCGCCGTGCAATCCTGATATCTTCCTCTTGAGCCGTTATGGCAACATATACGATCTTCCAAAGGATATCAATACGCATTTTGAACACGTAAATCATGATGATCTCGAATCTGGAAATGCAAATAATGCAATTAGAAAACTAATTGCTAGTGACTAGTAAGCCATAAAAGTCTTCTGGTGCACCATTAAGATGCAGCAGAAGACTATTTTACTGAGCAAGACGACTCTTTACCTCTGTAGTCGAGATGCCGGCAGTGCGATTTAAATAAATAACATCGCAATACGGTCTAAGAGCTTCAAATCGTTCGTCGTCTTTCCAGTCGCCACCCATACAAACAATATCAACATGATACGCCTGTATATCCCCCGGCTTCTGATTCCAACTGTCTTCCGGAATTACCAAATCAACGTACCGCAGCGCCTCAAGCATCTCACGCCTGACATCATATGGATAAAAACTCTTCTTACCCTTAAGCGAATTAAACTCATCCGTTGAAAGACCAACAATCAAATAATCGCCAAGTTTTGAAGCCTGCTGAAGAAGTCGCACGTGACCATAGTGAAGCAAATCAAACGTTCCGTATGTCAGCACTCGTTTTAATGAATGTCGGCCACCGGGTTCGGAATACTTCGAAGAAAGCAGTTCGGAATTAGCTTCCAGGCGAACAGATGAAAGCGAGCCCATTCCATACTCCAATAGATTAAGAGCCATCATAAAGATGGCTCTGAGATACATAGGGTGCTCCATGGCGGATTCGAACCGTCGACCTTGGGATTAGAAGTCCCCTGCTCTATCCAACTGAGCTAATGGAGCAAACAAGAAAAGTATAGCCTACTTGAACTGATCTCGATACGCTTTGCAAACATCATCCACGGGGCCATCCATCCTAAGATCACCCTTCTCAATCCACACAGCACGCTGGCAAATACGCTCAACCTGCTCCATAGAATGAGAAACGAAAAGGACGGTAACATCACCAGATTCAATAAAATGCTGGATACGACGCTCGCATTTCTCTTGGAAGAATACATCGCCGACAGAGAGCGTCTCATCGACAATCAGAATATCAGGCTCAGTGATAGTCGCGATTGCAAAGGCAATGCGGGCAACCATACCCGAAGAGAAATTCTTCAACGGCATATCGACAAAATCTTGAAGCTCGGCAAACTCAATTATGCCGTCAAAATTGGCATCAATGAACTCTTTTGTATAACCTAACAGTGCGCCATTGAGATAAATATTTTCACGGGCAGTGAGCTCAGCGTCAAAGCCCGCACCAAGCTCAATCAAAGGTGCGATGTTGCCATGAACCTTTACCTCGCCTTCAGAAGGCTCGAGTACGCCGGCAATAATCTTAAGCATGGTTGACTTGCCGGATCCGTTTGTACCAACGAGACCTACAACTTCGCCTCGATGAATATCAAAAGAAATGTGCTTTAGGGCTCGGAACTCTTCAAAAAAGAGCTGATGCTTTGCAAGCTTTATAAAATACTCTTTGAGATTAGTGAGGGACTCTGAGGCCATATTAAAAATCATAGTTACGTCTTTGACTTCAACGGCGAGAGGCTGATCCCTGTAGTCCTTAACAGAAAAAGGCATGGTCAATCCTTAGATATAGAGAATGAACTTGTGCTCTGAGCTATGGAATACGACGTATCCCAATACAAGGGCAACAACCGCCCAAGCTACGCACATACCAACCGTGAAAAAAGTCGGAGTCGTCTGGAACAAGAAAATATCGCGCATAAACTGAATGTAGTTATACATGGGATTCGCATACATGATAATGCGAACAACATGTGGCATCTGACCGATAAAGTCTGTTGTCCAGAAAATAGGAGTGAGATAGGTCCAAGCAGTAATCACAACACTCCACAAGTGCATAATGTCGCGGAAGAAAACGGTTAGAGCCGAGAGCATCATGCCCAGCCCCATGCAAAACAGCATGAGAAGGAAGAGACAGACGGGCAGCAGAATTAAATGCCAAGTGGGAACAATATGGAACCAAATCATAACAATGGCAACGGCAATGAGGGAAAAACCAAAGTTAACAAGCGAAAAGAGCACCTTCTGAACAGGGAAAACCCATCGATGGACTTTTACTTTCTTTAGCAGCGATGATGCCCAAATGATGGACATGAGAGCCTGGTTAGTAGATTCCGACATTACGGAAAAAGTAACATTACCCACGATAAGATACAGAGGGTAAAGCTCAGGACTCACTGCGCCGTTTCGCCCCTGAGCAAAGATGGTCGAAAAGACAACAGCCATAACAATCATCATGAGCAGCGGATTTAAGACAGACCAAGCAACGCCCAAAAAACTCCGCCTATATTTGATCTTAAAATCCTTGGTAACCAGCTGCTTGAGAATAAATCGATCTTTCTCTACCTCATTCTTCGCATGAGACGAGACAATCATTCCCTGATCGCTTTTAGATATCATTAACAGCTCCGCCGTCCATTTCCAATTTCAACAATAATTTAAGAGTAATAATACCCGTAAGAGCGAAGCTCTCCATTGCGCATCATGCAATCCAGTAAATACCAACAGTAAAAAGGCTCGCCATATACATGACGAGCCAAATAAATCAACCCTGTGTAACAAATAATGGTTACATAGTCTGAGGATAATCAATTTTAGGATTGAACTTAATGGCCTCACGCATCTTTTTACGCATCTGACGCTGCAACTTCTTATTCACTCCTCCAGCTTTCATGCTGCGGCAAACCTGGGCACAAAACAACAAATACGCAGCCTTACCTTCATGGTGGAGCCTATACGACGCCTGATTACGAATGCCGTAAGAGAATTTCCACGCATTCTTTTCATCAATCATCGAGAAGTTTACACCCTTATTAGATGCCATGTCGTGAATGATCACGCTGTCAAGCACCTGAACACCGGGGCAGGTCTTAGTAATGCGAAGTGTGTACTCGGCATCATCAAACCAAATAAAATATTCCTTAAAAGGAAGGCCGAAAGATTCAAGAACCCAACGTGGAATCAGCACCGAAACAAACGAGCAGGAGGTAACCATGACAGAGTTTTGCCCCTTTGCGAGCAATCGACCCCAATCCCAAGTGGGCACGGGATTGTTCATCTCGCAAATAGAACCATCAATAAACTTTACGACCGAGCAAGCGTATGGGACATCGGGACCAAGCTCATCAACGGCGCCATTATAGCCTTGAATCAGCTTCTCTAAAGCATCGGGCTCGGGATAGCCATCATCGTCAAAGATCCAAACGAAATCTGAACCGCTGTCGTAACCGGATTTCATTCCAGCAGAAAAACCACCAGCTCCGCCAAGATTCTCCGAACAAGAAATAACCTTAATGGGCATGCCGCCGTGCTGCTCAGATGCATATGAAGCCAGGAAATCACCGGTGCCGTCAGTCGAAGCGTTGTCAACAACAACAAGCTCGCTAGGAGGAAGCGTCTGCCCCTCAAGGGCAGAAAGAACATTCTTCAACTTGTCGAGACGGTTATATGTCACCACAACGGCGGTAACAGTAGGACTATTGCTCATCATCACTCCACTTCCCCAGAATCTCAGTAAAGAGGGTGTTGGCATTTTTTAGCTTTGAAAACTCCACAAGCCTATCCATCTCAGATTGCCAGACGGATTTACGGAAATCGTTATCCTCGAGCATCTTCAAAAGGATACGCGATGCGCACTTAATGAAATCGCGAGTGGACCGTGGAGTCAATGCTTCAGTTGGAATAAGCGTATTCTGAGAACCGACATCAGTTGAGACAACAGGCAGTCCAGCACTGAGAGATTCAATCGTCGTCAAAGTAATTCCTTCATTAATGGCAGAAACAACGAGGACATCAGAATCAGAATAGGTCTTATCGACAGGAATCTGCATCCCCCTCCGCTCAATTAAGTCGGAGAGTTCATGACGAGCAATGATCTTGTCCACCATAGGATCCAAATCACCGTTGCCGTGCATGATAAACCTAAAACGACCAGGAGCACACTTATCGAGCTTCTTAGCAAGAAGGACAAATGCTTCGGGCCTCTTCTGGCGGGAAATCCTGCCCACGAAGCAAACAGTGAGCTTACTCTTAGACGCGGGTTCCTTGCACGCCTTAGCAGTCACGTCAGCAGTAAGCCCAACAAGCGGAGCGTCTACAACCTTATTAGCATCAATTCCATGCGACCCAACAAGCCAAGACACAAGCTGGGGAGAAATCACATGATGTAAATCAATAAACGCATCGCGGCTAACCGCCTGATTGGGATAACCACCACCATAGGGGTATTCAACAATATGCAGAGAATCAACTACAGTCGCATTGGGTCGATACTTTTTGATCCACCACAGACGATCGTAAAGCCATTGGCAATGGTGAATGAGGACGCCCTTAATATCGAATTGTTCAACAAGCGAGCGAAGCAAAGGCTCATCGCCTGGACGCTCCTGTATAGGGAACGTAAGGCACAGCACCAAGGCATCTTTGAACTCCGGCCTATCGATCCAAGGCTGATGGCTGGGTCGATCCGATATGACGATAGGCAGCATGCCCGCTTCGCGAACACGGCGCACCGTCTCAACAGCCCAGCGCTCAGCGCCGCCGGCCTGAAGCCAATGCATACCGATAATGACAGCTTTCTCAGCCCCGAGCCTAACGGCTCCGGGAGCAATCTCTAGATAGGGATGGTGAGTAGTCTGCTCTTGATTAATCTTCGCTAAATCTGGAGCCTCAAAATGATCAACAGGGCCCAATCCCCTACTCCAACGACGCTGGCGCTGAATTTCGCGAATATCGTCAAAAGCAACCGGGCAGCACGCTTCGAGATTGCGATAAAGCTCCTGCTTCTTCGAAAGAGAGTTATGCGTCTCAACGTCAGCATCGGTGGCATCGTCAGGCGTCAAAAGAATATAACGATGTCCATCGTCTTTGATATGCTCAAGGCCTGCGAAATAATGGGGTGAATACTCGGACAAAGGCTGAACCAAAGATTCTGCTTTAACAGAAAAGAAAGGCTGAAGTCCCTCGGTAACAGTTAGCCCACCATTTAATGTCGAAAGATCAGTTAAACAAGGATATTGCCACTTCTCACCCATATAAAAATGATAGACAAGCGAGCGGCCCGGCTGAATAAGAGAGTTGTACTTAATTGCAGAATCTACAAGAGACCTGATTCGACACGACATTAAGCCGTCGCTACAAAAATCCTCGTAGATAACCCCATATAAAGCATGAGACATCTAGCACTCCTTATCTTGGAAACTTTGGCCAATCTTATAGACGCTGAGTTCCCATTCCTTACGCTCAACTTTAGCAACAGAATCAAGAATAAGCCCTGTTGTCAAAGAAAGACCGCAAAGGAATATAAAGGCAGTAGCGAGAATAGCAGTAGGGAGGCGTGCAACAAGGCCAGTGCGTGCGAAATCAATAATTACCGGAATTCCAGCAATAAGGCCCAGGAGCAGGAAAAGAACAGAAACCAGACCAAAGAACTTCAGAGGACGGTAGTCCTTAAATAAGGTGCCAATCATACAAACAACTTTAATTCCATCAGAAATAGTAGACAGCTTAGATTCAGATCCGGCTGGCCTGTCGCGGTAAACAATTGGGATATCCTTGATGCGCCAACGACGGTCAACAGCATGAATTGAAAGTTCGGTCTCAATTTGAAAACCTTCAGATAGTACAGGAAAAGTTTTGACAAAAGGTCGACTCATCGCTCGATAACCCGTCATAACATCATCAAACGAATAGCCATAGATCCACTTGATCATTGCCCTAACAAGATTATTACCGAACCCGTGAAAAGCCCTTTTGTTCTCTTCGGCGTAGGTACCGTTAGAAAGACGGTCTCCAACCGTCATATCCGCTTCACCTTTTAAAATCGGCTCACACATCGCGCGAGCCATTGTCTCGTCATAAGTATCATCGCCATCAACCATAAGATAGCAGTCGGCATCGATATCACGAAACATTTGACGGCAAACATTGCCCTTACCCTGACGCGACTCAAATCGAACAATGGCCCCATGCTCACGAGCAATGCAAGCAGTATCATCGCTTGAATTATTGTCATAAACATAGATATCCGCTTCCGGCAACTCGCGCGAGAAGTCATCGACTACTTTTCCTATCGTCATGGCTTCGTTATAACAGGGAATAATAACTGCGATTTTACTCAACGCCAAACCTCCGCAATAGTCCTGAGGACAATAATTAAATTACAAGCCTGTTCGGCTCAAAGCTGGAGCAGACAACCTGATTAGCACATACATACTAACAACAAGCATGAGATGAATAACACCTGAAACTAGGAATGAAAACACACCTAAAGATATAAATTCCACAGTCGACCAGTTAATAAAAGCACTTTCAACCTGATGAAGGCAGAGCAAAAGTAACGAGTTCTTACCCAACTCAGAAATCAAAGTGAAAAGCTTCGAAAGAGAGAATACGCGCTCAAACGAAGAAAAGAACAATAGAAGGACAAAAGATGACGATAAGGTCATCAAGAGTCCGAACGCAAGTGATCCGACGTGAAATAAATTGCCTATGCTAAAAAATACTCCCTTATAGAGTCCAATAACCCAAATTGTTAATGCAATAAAAATCACGGGGAACTTTGTCCGTTTTAATTCCGAAAAATCAATCTCACGGCAAAGCTGACCTAAACACAAATAAGGTAAAGATACTAAAGCTTGGCTTAATGCAAAAGGCAAAACCAAATAAGACGATCCAAGAAATGATAAATAAGAAATTATTATGTATAAAAGTAACTTTAAAAAACAATTAATACTAAAATTTAAAAAAAATGCCTCAATATTGGCAAATATCACCTTGCTAAAATATAGAGCAAGCAAGAACCAGGCAAGGCCAATGCCGGGAATATCGAAACAGTCGACAGTGCCGCCCGATCCCCATACGACAGACAACAAAAAAGAAACCAATCCATTACTGCCATTATGAATGAGGCTAAGAATTCCAAGAAAAACACAGATACTTATATACGGAAATACAATCCGCTTGACCAGTTTTGCCTTATTGAACTTTTGAACGTTGAAGGTATATCCAGACAAGACAAAAAAGAGGGGAATATGAAAACTCATTACAAAAGAAAGAATTGGGTTTCCGTACAGATACGTATGGCCAACCACAACCGAAAGAATCGCTAACGCTTTAGCCATATCGATCCAAATTAGTCTTTTACCCACTGCTAAATACCTGTCTAATTGCAATTGCTCAATAATAGTCATAGTCTGATACAAAGAGGCAAATCAGTCAAAATCATATAACGCGCCTCACCAGCAACACTTATCTTCAGTGCGGTGCATCGCGCTGGGCCGTCATGCGGTCCAGAGAACGTAGGGTTTCACATGGTGAGAAGCATTAGGAAGCTTATAGGACAAAATGTGTGTCCCGATAGAACATCCGTTTCCATCCATTAATCCAGCCGGAACGGGTACGGGCCCCTGTGGTGGAGGTCCTCCCACACGGCCCCGTCGCCCCATTCCGGCCCTCCGTCCTCGCGCGACGGCGAGGCGGAGTAGACGCTGAACAGGAAGTCGATGTCCGCGTCGGTCGGCATCGCGGAGAGCTTCTCGCGCGCCGCCCTCGCGTCCCCCGAGTGCGCGTGGCACCACCAGAACACCGCCTTCACGCGCTTGACCGACGTCAGCCCCCGGTGGTTGCGCAGGACGGTGTTAGCGTCAATATATTTTTCACCATTTTCACCAACGTATTTTCGCCAATCGCGCCAATGTTGATGTTCACTAAGAAGTGGCCCGAGTGATCACTGGGAAATAAGCACCGTGAGCACGAAAAATTGAG
>NZ_QSTQ01000001.1:0-784 GCF_003438275.1 Collinsella sp. OM07-12 | reverse complement strand
CGTGAGCACGAAAAATTGAGCAGTTTAAGCAAGAGGGCCGCGCCCCGGGGACCGGGGGCGCGGCCCTCGCCGTATGGTTTCCCCGGGCGGTTACTTTGGCGAGCCCGCCCGGGAAGGATGGAGGAGATGACCGTGCCCCTGGACACAGTGAATGATATACGGTCGGTGGATGCCGCCGGGCGCTCGAGGTCCGAGATCGCCCGAATGCTCCACGTGAGCCGGAACACCGTGGCGAAGTACGCCGACATGGAGGACATGTCGCCCGCCGCGCCGATGCCCCAGAGGAGGGGCAGGCCCGCGCTCGAGGGCAGCGAGGAATGGGTCTGGATTGGCTACACTGATGTGGACAGTTCCGGGAGGGGCGCGAGAGACGGGAGGGCCGTATATGAGGGACCCCAGGCACCCGAGGCATTTCACCGACGAATTCAAGAGGCAGATAGTCGACCTCTACAACGCCGGAAAGCCCAAGCGCGAGATCATGGACGAGTACGACCTCGGCAAGAGCACCGTGGAGAGGCGGGTCAAGTCGATAAACGCGACCGGCTCGCCGCGCGCCGCGGACAACCGCACGCCCGAGCAGAACCGGATCCTGGAGCTCGAGCGCGAGAACCGCAGGCTCCGGATGGAGGTCGACGTCTTAAAACAAGCGGCGCTGATATACGCTCGAAAGTGAGGGCCATAGCGGCCAACGAGGGCCGCTACCCCATATCAGCGCAGTGCAGGCTCCTCGGCGTCGCGAGGTCGACGTACTACTCCATGCGCTCGCGGGCCGACCGGCCCGACG